>CAZZWY010000669.1:0-2273 GCA_964657785.1 uncultured Acetobacteraceae bacterium | reverse complement strand
GCCCTGGACATCGACGGCGACGCCTTCCGGCAACAAGCCGAGCGGCGCGAGCGTCATCACCGTCTTGCCGCTGCCGCTCTCGCCGACGATGGCCAGCGTCTCCCCGGCATGCACCGCGAAGGAACAATCGTCGACCGCACGGATCGACTGCCGCGCGGTGTACAGATCGATGCTCAGGCCACGCACTTCGTAGAGTGGCTCGCCGCGAGGCGTGGCGGGCCCGGTCATTCGCTTCGCACCTCGGGGAGATGCCGCCGCGCGTCGTCGACACGCGCCCGAATGCGCCGGCGCAGCGCCCGCCCACGAATCGCCCGCGGCAGCTTCTGCAGCGCGATCGCTTCGCCGAGGAGGTTGAAGCTCACCACCAGCAGCGTCAACGCCAAGCCGGGCAGGACGACGAGGGCCGGCGCGTCCTCGAGGTCGTTCATGCCGTCGACCAGCATCTGGCCCCACTCCGGCGTCGGCGGGCTGACGCCGAGGCCGAGGAAGCTCAGCGTCGCGATGGCGAGGACCAGCGCGCCGGCATCGGCACTCGCGTAGACCAGCACGACACTGAACACGTCGGGCAGGATGTGACGGAAGAAGACGCGCAACGGCCCGGCCCCGATCACCCGGGCCGCCTCGATGTGCGGCTGATGGACTTCGCCCGCCACCACGGCCCGGCTCATGCGCGCGTAGTTCGCCCACCAGGCGAGCGTCAGCGCCGCGATCATCGAACCGTAGCCCGCGCCGACGATGCCGATCAGCGCCAGCGCGATGATGAGGCTCGGCAGGCTCATCATGATGTCGATGACGGCGACCAGCGCCAGGTCGACCCAGCCGCCGAGGTAGCCCGCCACCGAGCCGATCACGACGCCGAGGGCGAGGGCCGAGGCGAGCACCACCGACATCGCGAGCAGGGACGTTCTTGTCGCGAAGACGAGGCGGCTGAAGAGGTCGCGGCCGAGGTAGTCCGTTCCCAGCCAGTGGCTGCCGCTCGGCCCCTGCAGCGCATCGGCGACGGCTTGTTGCGCCGGGTCGTGCGTGGCGATCTGCGGCGCGAAGAGCGCCAACAGCACGAACAGCACCACCGGCAGCAGCGTCAACGGGTGAATGCCGAGCGCACCCCGGAATTTCCGCATCGCGTTCATTCGGCGCGCGCTGCCGCCCGCAGGCGCGGGTCGAGCGCCAGGCAGACGAGGTCGGCGAGCAGGTTCAGCGCAACGAAAAAGACGATGAAGCTCATCAACACCGCCTGCATGACCGGCAGGTCGCGGAAGCGGATGGCTTCGACGAAGAACGCGCCCAGACCCTGCCAGGCGAACACCGTCTCGACGACGATGGCGCCGATGATCATCAACGCGAACTGCGCGGCGAAGGTGGTGACGAAGGGCACGGCGATGTTCGGCAGCGCTTCCCTGATCAGCACCGCGGCGCGCCCCTGCCCCTTGGCGAAGCCGGTCGTCGCGAACGGCCGGGACATCATCTCCTGCAGGCCGACGCGCACGACCCGGCTCAGCACGCAGGCGGGAAAGACGGCGATCGTGATCCACGGCAGCAGCCACGACTCCCAGCCCGCGAGGCCGACGCTCGGCAGCCAGTGGAGCCGGACCGAGAACACGAGCACGAGCACGGCCGCCACAAAGAAGTTCGGCGTCGATGCGCCGAGCAGGGCCGCGGCCCGCAAGGTGCGGTCGAAGGCGCCGCCGTTGCTCATCGCCCCGGCGACGCCGAGCACGAGCGGTGCAGCGAACGCGAGCAGCCCGCCGCCCGCGAGCAGGCGCACCGTGATCGGCACGCGCTCGGCGAATTCGTCGGCGATCGGTTGACCGGTCCGCAGGGAATCCCCCCACTGGCCTCGCGCGGCCTGCCCGAGCCAGCGACCGTAACGGAGGTAGAGCGGATCGTTCAGCCCAAGGCGCGCCGCAATCTCGTCGACCAGCGCCTTCGTGGCCTTGGCGCCCGCCGTGCGCTCGGCGATCATCGCGGCGACGTTGCCGGGTGCGGCGGCCACCAGCGCGAAGCTGAGCGCACTGGCGGCGACCACGAGCAGCACCGCGAGGCCGACGCGGCGGACGAGGAAACGGAGCATCGGCCGGCGGCGCTCGGCACTCAGGCCGTGAGCGAGATGCCCGCGATCGGCATGTCGTACTCGGTCGGCGGCAGGCGCAGCCCCTTGATCCTGCTGCTGTGGGCCCAGAGCCGCTGCGGGTAGACGAGCGGGCAGACGGCCTGCTGCGCGTCGAGCCAGTCGTAGACCTTCTGCAGCTTGGCGCGACGGTCGTCACCCGAAG
>CAZZWY010000668.1:0-2273 GCA_964657785.1 uncultured Acetobacteraceae bacterium | reverse complement strand
TTCGGGAAGAGCGGCGTCAGGTTCTCGAACATGATCTTGTGCTTGCTCTCCTCCGGGGTCTGGCCGTTGACCCGGTCGACCTTGACCAGCGCGAAATAACGTTCGCCGTCCTTCGGGACTCGCACTTCGCCTTCGATCGCGTCGCCCGTGTGCAGGTTGAAGCGCCGGATCTGGCTCGGGCTCAGGTAGATGTCGTCGGTCGACGCCATGTAGCTCGCGTCGGGCGAGCGCAGGAAGCCGAAGCCGTCGGGCAGCACCTCGAGCACGCCGTCGCCGAAGACCTGTTCGCCGGTCTTCGCACGCTTCTTCATGATCGCGAACATCAGCTCCTGCTTGCGCATGCGGGCGACGTTCTCGATTTCCAGCGCCTCGCCCATCTTGATGAGCTCCGAGACGTGAATCAATTTGAGTTCTGACAGATGCATGGGTGAACACCCTGAAGGGAGAACGGCAGCGAAGGCGACAGCTTCAAGCCGGGAACGCGTGCAACCGGGGGCACCGCGGCTCGGCGCGACGCACAGGTCGCACCGGACAAAAAGGATTTCGGTGTGGGTGTGCCGAAAGCGCGCGCCCGTTTCAGGGCGGGGGCTCAAGCACCGAGCGCTGCACGCCGCTCTTGAACCGTAGGGCGCGCAGACGTGTTCTTGGCGGAGGAGGACGGTCGTCGGGGAGACGGGCCCGTCAACCCCCGCTCTTCAGCGAATTATAGATGACCGTCGAGGAATGCCGTCAATTGCGCCTTGTTCAGCGCGCCGACCTTGGTCGCCGCGAGCTGGCCGCCCTTGAAGAGCATGAGGGTCGGAATACCCCGAATGCCGAATCGCGCGGGAACGTCCCGGTTCTCGTCGACGTTCATCTTGGTGATCTGCACGCGGCCGTCGTAGGTCTTGGACACTTCGTCCAGAATCGGCGCGATCTGCTTGCAGGGGCCGCACCACTCGGCCCAGTAGTCGACCAGCACCGGCTTGTCAGCTTTTAGCACATCGGTATCGAACGACGCATCGGAGGTGTGTTTGATCAGATCGCTGCTCATGTATTTCTCCTTGCCGACGCCGCGGGCGCGTGCCGGTGAAAGCCGATTTTGACATAGCGACCCCCCCTTCCGGTGACGCGGCCTCGGTTCTCGAGCCGCTATCCTTGCTATCGTGACGATAGTCCAGTTCCCTCTTTCTGAACGCCTGGATGCATCGTCCTCGCCGGGCGATGTGTGGGCCGAGGTGGCATCGCGAGTCAGCGGTTGGCTCGCCAGCATCGAGGCCGACCTCAACGCCGTGATCGTGCTGCTCCCGTTCGCGCAGCTGCTGCCGCTTGCGCAGCGTGCGTTCGCTGGCGTGGGCGGCTGGATGCCGCGCATCGAAACGACCTGGACCCTTGCGGCGAGCCTCGGGCCGCCGCCCGTCGATCTGGCCGATCAGGTGAGCTTCGACGTCGCCCTGGATCAGCTCGTCGCAGCGCGACTTCTGCGCGCCGACGGGAAGGGCGCCGCTTGGGAGCGGCGTGACCCGCGCGGCTTCGAGCGGGCCGCCGCGTCGCTGGTCGCGACCGCCCACGCCCTGCTGCGCGGCGCGGCGGCGGTGGCGCCGCAAGAACGCGACACCCATTGGGCCGTCGCGCGGTCGCTGCTCGTTCCCGCGCCGGGCCCTGGCGGGCTCGAGCGGGTGCTCGCCCGGCTCGCGCTCGAATGGGTGATTCCGGCCGCGGCTCCTCTCACCGATCGCCTGTTTGCGCTTCGGCCGCAGGCCTGGGTGGTGCTGCGGGCCGGCGGCGCGGACGCGCTCGCCGAGTGTCTTGTCGGCCAGTCGCAGGCACCCGGCCTGCTGATCGACACCGATGTCGACCCCGCCCTGCCGTTCGAGCGGCTGCCGCGTGGCATCTCCCCCTGCCGCGCCGTCTGCGAGAGCCTCGAGGAAGAAGCGCAGTGCACCGCCGCGCAGGTCCTCGCTCACCTGCGGCGCGGCGAGGCGCCGGTCGCGTTGATCGCCCAGGACCGGGTGCTGGTGCGGCGGGTGCGGGCGCTGCTCGAGCGCGACGGCATCGCCTTGCTCGACGAGACCGGCTGGCGCCTGTCGACGACGCGCGCGGCCGCGCTGGTGATGAACCTCCTCCGAGCCGCTCGCGCCGATGCGCCCGCCGATGCGCTGCTCGACTGGCTCAAGGCGCTTCCGGACCGGGACGCGCGCTTCTCGGGCGCCGTCGCGAACTTCGAGCGGCAGTTGCGGCGCAAGGCGCTGGCAGGCGCCGCGGCGGTCGCCGAGCACTTCGCCGAAGCGCCG
>CAZZWY010000667.1:0-2275 GCA_964657785.1 uncultured Acetobacteraceae bacterium | reverse complement strand
CGGCACGCCGAACAGGAAGCCTTCCATCGCGGCGGCCACCGTGCCCGAATAGAGCGTGTCGTCGCCCATGTTCGCGCCGTTGTTGATGCCGGAGACGACGAGGTCGGGCCGCTGCGGCAGCACGCCGGTCAGTGCCAGGTGGACGCAGTCCGACGGCGTGCCGTTGACGTAGAAGAAGCCGTTGGCGGCCGTCTGCACGCTCAAGGGGCGGCCGAGCGTGAGGGAGTTCGATGTGCCGCTCGCGTTCTGCTCGGGGGCCATCACGTCGAGGTCGCCGAGGCCTTCGCAGGCCTTGACGAGCGCCGCGAGGCCGGGGGCGAGGTAGCCGTCGTCGTTCGCAATCAGGATTCGCATGGGCCGGGATTGTATGGACCTCCGCCGGCCGCGAACCGACCTCGGGCGGCGGCGCCGGCGCGTCGCGTCGGCGACGGCCGAAGCCATTCGGCTGCGTATGATCCCGGCGACACCCTGATGGTCAGCGCGCCGGTGTGCGCCGCCACCCCTGCTGGAGACTCCCGAATGCAAGCCTGGATCTGCGACAACCCGATCGGCGTCGAAGCCCTCACCTGGAAAGAGGTTCCCACGCCCGAGCCGAAGGCCGGCGAGGTGCGCGTCGCGATCAAGGCGGCGAGCCTGAATTTTCCCGACCTGCTGATCGTGCAGAACAAGTACCAGATGAAGCCGCCGTTGCCGTTCGTGCCGGGGTCCGAATACGCCGGCATCGTCGAGGCGGTCGGCGACGGCGTGACGACGCTCAAGCCCGGCGACCGGGTCGCGGCCTTCGGCGGCACCGGCGGCTTCGGCACCCATGCGATCGTCAAGGCGGCGCTCGTGATGCCGCTGCCGCCCGACTTCGCGTTCGACGACGCGGCCGCCTTCGTCCTGACCTACGGCACGACGCACCATGCGCTGGTCGACCGGGCCCAGATGAGGCCGGGCGAGACGCTGCTGGTGCTCGGCGCGGCCGGCGGCGTCGGCACGGCGGCGATCCAGATCGGCAAGGCGATCGGTGCTCGGGTGATCGCCGCGGCGTCGAGCGACGAGAAGTGTGCGCTCTGCAAGGAGCTCGGTGCCGATGCGACGATCAACTACAGCCGCGGCAATCTGCGCGACGAAATCAAGGCGCTGACCGACGGCAAGGGGCCGGACGTCGTCTACGACCCGGTCGGCGGCGATCTCGCCGAACCGGTGTTCCGGTCGATCGCGTGGCGCGGCCGCTACCTCGTCGTCGGCTTCGCCCAGGGCGGCATCCCCGCCCTGCCCTGGAACCTCGCGCTGTTGAAGGGCGCCTCGATCGTCGGCGTGTTCTGGGGCGACTTCGCCCGCCGCGAGCCCGCCGCGCACGAAAAAGCGCTCGCCGAACTCGCCGGCTGGTACGCCTCCGGCCGGGTCAAACCGGTGATCGACCAGCGCCTGCCGATGCCGGAGCTGCCCGCGGCGTTTGCCCGAATGGGCAGCCGGCAGGTGCGCGGCAAACTGGTGATGACCAACCCCTGACGGCCGGCTCCGCGCTGCCCCACGCAGCGCGCTCGCTCGCCGATCAATCCGGGGCTCGGGCAGGCCGCTTCAAGCGTCAGTGCGCTACCATCCGGCGAAAAGAAGACAGGGCGTTGGGCGGACATGGCAGTCAAGGTACTCATCGTCGAGGACAACCCCGTCGCGCGCAGCTTCCTGAGCCGCGTCGTCCGGGAAAGTTTCAGCGACAGCCTGACGATCGCGGAGGCCGGCGACCTCGAATCGGCGCGCCGCCAGATCGGCGACCTCGCCGACGACATTCCCGTCGTCGACCCCTACAAGCTCATCCTCGTCGACCTCGAATTGCCCGACGGCAACGGCATGGAGCTGTTGGCCGAGCTGATCCAGTACCCGGCGACGAAGATCGTCACCACGCTCTATTCCGACGACGACCATCTCTTTCCCGCGCTGCAGTGCGGCGCCGACGGCTACCTGCTCAAGGAGGACCGCTTCGAGGTGCTGGTCGAGGAGCTGCAGAAGATCGTTCGCGGCCAGCCGCCGCTCTCGCCGGCGATCGCGCGTCGACTGCTGACGCACTTCCGGCAGGGCGTGGCCAGCACCTCGGGCTTCGGCGGCCTGGGCACGACCGGCCCGCAGCCGCTCTCCTCGGGATTCTCGGCGAGCCGCCCCGGCGCGCTCGGCAAGGGCACGCCGCCCGATCACGAACGCCTGACGCCGCGCGAGAGCGAGGTGCTGACCTACCTCAGCAAGGGCTTCACGATCAAGGAGATCGCGAGCCTGATGGGCATCAAGTGGTTCA
>CAZZWY010000666.1:0-2285 GCA_964657785.1 uncultured Acetobacteraceae bacterium | reverse complement strand
CCAGCGCGCCGAAGACCAGCGTGGCCGCGGGTGCGGAGCAGGATTGGGAGGCGTTCTAGCTCGACATGCCCGCTCCTTGAAAACGCCACTCGCTGACGGGCAGCGACGCCGATCGCGCATCGCCCGACGGGCTGCCTTGAATCGACCGGACAAAAGTTGGACCGACTCGGGGCGTCGGTCGCCCCCGCATTTCGAGGCTTCTCGCGGTCTCGCGGCTTCGTCGCGCCCGGCCCCTGCAGCCCGCTAGACTCTTCGCCCACAGGCCGCCGGGAGAGGTGATGAGCGACGCGAAGTTTCCATCGATGTTCGTCTCGCACGGCGGCGGCCCGTGGCCCTGGGTCGACGGCATGAAGCAGCAGTTCGCGAAGACGGCGCGCGAGTTCTCCGCCCTGCCCGGGTCGCTGCCGGCTCGTCCGAAGGCGGTCCTCGTCGTCACGGGCCACTGGGAAGCCGACGAGTTCACCGTCTGCACCGGCGAACACCCGCCGATGGAATACGACTACTCGGGCTTCCCGGCGCACACCTACCAGATCCGGTACCCGGCGCCGGGCTCGCCGCTGGTCGCCGCGAGGGTCGGCGAACTGCTGGAAGCCGCCGGCATCGTGCACCGCACCGACGACCGGCGCGGCTTCGACCACGGTACCTTCGTGCCGCTCAGCCTGATGTACCCCGAGGCCGATGTGCCGATCGTCATGCTGTCGATGAAGTCCTCGTACGACCCGGCAGAACACATCCGGCTCGGCCGGGCCCTCGGACCACTTCGGGACGAGGGCGTGCTGATCATGGGCAGCGGCCTGACCTATCACAACATGCGCGGCTTCGGGCAGGCCGGCTCGACACCGGTCGCGCAGGCGTTCGAGCAGTTTCTGAACGACGCCATCACCCAACCGGATGCGGCGCGGCGCAACGACCTGCTCGTTCACTGGCAGGACGCCCCCGGCGCGCGGCTCGCCCATCCCCGCGAAGACCATCTGATCCCGCTGATGGTCGTCGCCGGCGCGGCCGGTGCCGACGTCGGGCGCCGGATCTTCGTCGACCAGGTGATGAACGTCGCGATGGCGTCGTACACGTTCGGCGATTCGAAACGTTCGATCGCGCCGTGAAGCATCGCGCCGGGCCGCGCGGGCAGGTCCATGCCGACCACCGGGCTGGCCGGCGGGCTCGCTTTCAGCTCCTCGGACGCGGCGGCTACGGCGCTCGGTGCCGAACGTGTCGCCCGCCGGCCATCGGGTAAAGCAATATAATGCATGCCGTGATGCACCGACTGCGCCCATGAACCTGACGGATGCGGTGGCGACCCGAGCGGCGCCCGCGCAAGAGCTGGCCGCCGATGCCAAAAGCCCCCTCCTCATCGCCCTTGGCGAGCAGGTTCGGACGCTGCGGGCCCAACGAGGCCTTACCCGCAAGGCCCTGTCGACTGCGGCCGATGTCTCCGAGCGGCATCTCGCGAACCTCGAATACGGCGTCGGCAATGCGTCGATCCTGGTGCTCCATCAGGTCGCGAAGGCCCTCGGCTGCTCGCTCGCGGAACTGGTCGGCGATCTCACCACCAGTTCGCCGGAGTGGCTGCTGATCCGCGAGTTGCTGACCGGCCGAAGCGAGGACGACCTGCGCCGCGCCCGCCTGGCGCTGGGCCAGCTGCTCGACACCCCGGACGACGATCAGGCGCGCAATCGGCGGATTGCCCTGATCGGCCTGCGCGGCGCCGGAAAATCGACCCTCGGGCGCCTTCTGGCCGACAGCCTCGACGTGCCCTTCGTCGAGCTGGGCCGCGACATCGAGAAGCTCGCCGGCTGCAGCATCCGCGAGATCTACGACATGTACGGCAACAACGCCTATCGACGGTACGAGCGGCGCGCGCTCGAGGAAGCGGTGCAGATCCATGCCGACGTCGTCATCTCGACCCCCGGCGGCATCGTGTCGGACGCCGCCACCTTCAACGAGCTGCTGGCGCACTGCGCGACGATCTGGCTCAAGGCGAGCCCCGAAGAGCACATGGCGCGGGTCGCTGCGCAGGGCGACGTCCGTCCGATGGCGGCGAGCCGCGAGGCGATGGAGGATCTGCGCCGGATCCTCGCCGGGCGCACCGCGTTCTACTCGAAGGCCGACCGCGTGGTCGACACGAGCGGGCAGTCGGTCGAGGCGAGCCTGCAGGCGCTGCGGGAGGTCGTCGTCTCGCTCGACGCGCCGGCGCATCGGCGCTGACCCGGCGAACACGATCCCGCGGCGGGCCCGAGATCGATTGACACGGCCACAGACATGCAATATTCTGCGTGTTGTTGACG
>CAZZWY010000665.1:0-2285 GCA_964657785.1 uncultured Acetobacteraceae bacterium | reverse complement strand
CTTCGAGGCCGGTCATGCCGGGCATCCGGATGTCGAGGAAGACGACGTCGGGCCGCAGCGCCAGCGCGTGCTCGACGGCGGCCGCGCCGTGGCGGACGTTCGCGACGATGCGCAACCCCGGCCAGAGCCGGACGAGTTCGGATTCGAGGTGGGCGCCGAGCAGCGGCTCGTCCTCGGCGATCAGGGCGGTGGCGTTCATGGGCGGGCGGCGGGTTCGAAGGGCAGGCGCAGCGTCGCGATCGTGCCGCCTTCGGCATCGGCGGCGTCGGCGAGGACGAGCGAGGCGCGCGAGCCGTAGAGCGTCGCGAGGCGTTCGCGAACCTGGACCAGGCCGAAGCGAGTGCCGTCGCCGGCCCCGCCGCCGAGGCCGACGCCGGTGTCGCGAACGCGCAGGACGAGGTCGGACCCGTCGCGCGCCGCGCTGACCTCGATCCGGCCGCCCGCGATCGCGGTTTCGAGCCCGTGCTTGATGCAGTTCTCGACCAGGGGCTGAAGCAGGAGCGGCGGCACCGGCCGGTCGGCGAGCGCGGCCGGCAGGTCGAAGCGCGCCTGCAGCCGCTCGCCCATCCGGATCTGCATCAGCGCGAGGTAGTCGCCGAGCCGCGCGAATTCGGCCGAGAGCGGATGCTGGGCGGCGCGCGAACCGGCGAGCGTCGCCCGCAGGAAGGCGATCAACTGGTCGAGCATCGCCTGCGCCCGTGGCGGATCGAGGCCGATCAGCACCCTCAGGTTGGCGAGCGTGTTGAAGAGCATGTGCGGTTCGAGCTGCGATTCGAGGAGCTTCAGCTGGTGCTCGGCGGCCTGGCGCTGCGCCGTCTGCACCAGCGCCTCTTTCGCCGCCAGCGCCTCGCGGGAGTAGAACCAGTAAGTGATCGCGATGCCGGGGATCAACGCGCTCAGCATCAGCACGAATGTCTGCTGCGGGTTGCCGCGGAAGAAGCCGGGCATGTCGTGCCCGAGGATTCGCGCGGCCGCGAAGTTGCCGACGGAAAATCCGATCGCGGTGCCGACGAAAATGATGGCCACCATCCACGGCCAGCCCGGCCAGAGCGTCTCTGCCCCGGTGCTGCCGCGGGCCAGCCGGCGTCGGTGCAGCGAGCGCGCCACCTGGATGCGGGCGCCGTCGATGCAGAACCAGCACAGCATCGCGATGCAGACCGAGTGCACCAGGCTGGTCCAGAGCGGCCGGCCGGTGCCGAAGGTGTCGAGCAGGCCGAGGGCGATGCCGAACAGGAAGGTGCGCAGGCCGCGCACCGCGAAGCGCACCCGGCGGTTTTCGAGCGCCGCGAGGGACGCGGCGTCGAGCGTGGATGCGTCCCGAGAGGGGGCGTCGAGCGTCGACATCGAAGCGGATTCTCGTCGATGGCCCCGCTCCGGTCTTCAGGCGTGCCGCGGCGTGGCCGCCGGGGCGAGAAGGACGGCCCGCAGCGACAGCGCCCGGGCCAGGAACAAGCCGCTGAAGAAGCCGTAGGCGAGGCTGCAGCCGCCGGAGAAGGCCGGGTCGCCGGCCAGCGACGGCTGCAAGGCGAGGTTGACGCCGACGCCGTACTTGATCACGAACACGGCCACGATCAGCGCCAGCGGCACCCAGCTGCCGGGCAGTTGCACGGACCGGGTGGCCGCTTTCCAGGACGCGCCCCGGATCGCGACCGCGCCGCGTGCGAACCCCAGGGCCGCGCCGGCCCCGAGGACCCACGCCGCCAGCGCCAGCGGCTGCGGCCCGAACGCGCCGACCAGGCCGTAGAGCGACAGCCCGACCATCCCGAGCGGGAAGGCGACGACCCGTACGACGCTCGCTTGTCGGTCGCGCGTCTGCGAGAGGCCGAGCACGACGAGGGCCGCGAGCAGGGCCCAGACCCAGCCGGGCGTGTGGTGGAGGATGGCGATGAACATGATGGAAGAGTCCTCGAGAGGGCGACACCCCCGCGGTGCCGATGAATGAACTGTGCCGGGCCGTGCGCCGGCCCGACAGCGCCGTGCGACGAAACGCCGAAGCCGGCCGCAAAGCGCCCGCCTGCCGGCGCGAGCCGCCTGCTGCAAAATGGCGCGCGACCGCGGTCGGACCGCCCGCGTCCACCGAGGCGCGCACACCAAAGGACGAAAGCGCATGGACGAGACAAGGATGAGCGAGACGGTCGAGCCTGTGGCGCCGACCCTGCCGATCGAGATCGTGATCGCGCCCGCGCCGGACGTCGACGAACCGGCGTTGTCGATTCCCGTCGAGCTGCCGCAGGTGGCCCTCGCCGGCGTCGCGTTCGGTATCGTCGGCCTCGTATTCGCCGAGG
>CAZZWY010000664.1:0-2314 GCA_964657785.1 uncultured Acetobacteraceae bacterium | reverse complement strand
GCGCGCCCGACGACGCCAGCGGCGCGGTCGCCTGCGCCGAAGCGCCGGCCGAGCTCGAGGACGCGAAGGCGCGCTATCTCGGCAAGTCGGGCCGTATCACCGAGCAGTTGAAGGCGCTCGCCGGCGCGGCGCCGGAGGCGAAGAAGAGCCGCGGCGCGCTCGTCAATGCCGCCAAGCAACGCATCGAGGCAGCGCTGAACGCGCGCCGCGAAGCGCTCGCTCAGGCCGATCTCGACCGGCAGCTCAAGGCCGAGGCCCTCGACGTGAGCCTGCCCGGCCGGCGCCGCAGTGCGGGCGGGCTGCACCCCGTCACGCTCGCGCGCGAGCGGATCGAGGCGATCTTCGGATCGATGGGCTTCGATGTCGCCGACGGCCCGGAGATCGAGACCGACTGGTACAGCTTCACCGCGCTCAACAATCCCGAGAACCACCCGGCGCGCTCGATGCAGGACACCTTCTACGTCGACATCGAGGATGCCGACGGCCGCCGCCTCAACCTGCGCCCGCACACCTCGCCGATGCAGGTGCGCTACGCCCGGGCGCATGCCGCGAAGTTCGCTGGCGCCGCCTCCATGCCCGACATCCGCGTGATCGCCCCGGGCCGCACGTTCCGTGTCGACAGCGACGCGACGCATTCGCCGATGTTCCATCAGGTCGAAGGACTCTGGATCGGCGAGAACGTCAGCTTTCGCGATCTGAAGGCGATGTACCTCGACTTCATTCAGGCCTTTTTCGAGACCACCGATCTGGCGCTGCGGTTTCGGCCGAGCTACTTTCCGTTTACCGAGCCGAGCGCGGAGATCGATATCCGCTTCGAGTCCGGGCCGCTCGAGGGGCGCTGGCTCGAAGTCTCGGGCTCCGGCCAGGTCCACCCGCAGGTCGTTCGCCACATGGGGCTCGATCCGGAGCGCTACATCGGCTTCGCGTTCGGCTCGGGCATCGACCGGCTCGCGATGCTGCGCTACGGCATCAGCGATCTGCGTCTCTTCTTCGAAGGCGACTTGCGCTTCCTGTCGCAATTCAACTGACGACCCGGCGATGAGCGAATCCGCCCTGCGCGACTGCTCGGCCATCGCCGGGCGGGCGGCTCGCGCCGCGGTTCGTCCCGCCTGCTGAACACCCGAGGTTCCCGATGCAAATCCCCGAGTCCTGGTTGCGAGAGTTCTGCAATCCGCCGATCGACAGCGCGGCGCTCGCCGAGACGCTGACGATGGCGGGCATGGAAGTCGAAGATGCGCGCCCCGTCGCGCCGCCGTTCACGCGCGTCGTCGTCGGCCACGTGCTCGACGTGGCGCGGCACCCGAATGCCGACCGTCTCAACGTCTGCCGCGTCGAGGTCGGCGGCGGCGAGGTGCTCGAGATCGTCTGCGGCGCGCCGAACGTGCGCGCCGGCATCAAGGTGCCGTGTGCGCGCGTGGGGGCGGAACTGCCGCCGGCCGAGGCGGGCGGCGAGCCCTTCGTGATCCGGCTCGGCCTGCTGCGCGGCGTCGAGAGCCAGGGCATGCTCTGCTCGGCGCGCGAATTGAAGCTGTCGCAGGACCATGCGGGTCTGCTGATCCTCGACGCCGACGCGCCGGTCGGCGAGGACTTGCGGCGTCATCTGCTGCTCGACGACACCTTGCTGACGTTCAAGCTGACGCCCAATCTCGGTCACTGCCTGAGCGTCTACGGCATCGCGCGCGAACTGTCGGCGCTGACCGGCGCGCCGCTCGTGACGCCCGAGTTCCCGCGTGCCGCCGTGAAGCAATCGGCCAAGCTTTCGGTGCGGATCGAGGCGCCCGACCTGTGCGGTCGGTTCTCCGGACGCGTCATCACGAACGTCGACACCCGGGCGAAGACGCCCGCCTGGATGGTCCAGCGGCTCGAGCGCTGCGGGCAGCGGTCGGTCACGGCACTCGTCGATATCTCGAACTACGTGATGTTCGAGTTCGGCCGGCCGTCGCACATCTTCGATTTCGACAAGATCGAGGGCGGCCTCGTCGTGCGCTGGGGCCGGCCGGGCGAGTCGCTCGAACTCCTGAACGGGAGCACGGTCGAGCTCGATGCCGAGGTCGGCGTGATCGCCGATCGCCGAGGGGTGGAATCGCTCGCCGGCATCATGGGCGGCGAGGCGACGGCCGTGTCCGACGACACCCGCAATGTCTATGTCGAGGCCGCGTTCTGGTGGCCCGAGGCGGTCGCCGGCCGGTCGCGCCGCTTCAATTTCTCGACCGAGGCGGGGCATCGCTTCGAGCGCGGCGTCGATCCGGCGTCGACGGTCGACCACCTCGAGCACCTGACCTGCCTGATCCAGGAGATCTGCGGCGGCGAGGCC
>CAZZWY010000663.1:0-2325 GCA_964657785.1 uncultured Acetobacteraceae bacterium | reverse complement strand
CCTTGCACCCCATGCAAGTGCGCTACCAGGCTGCGCTACGCCCCGAACCGCACGATTATAGGCTCGATTGCGCAGCCTTCAGATCGACAGCAGCCCGCGGATCGACAGCAGTTCCTGGCGCATCTGCGGGAGCGAGAGCGCGAGCGCGGCAGCCGGCGGCGACTCGTCGTCGGAAAGCGCGCCCGCCGCACTGGCTTGCGCGGGGCTTTCCCCAGCGGGCGCGGTCGGCACCTCGACCGGTGGCGCCGTGCCGTTGCGGTGCTCGTCCTCGACGGCATGCACCGGACCTGCCTCCGTGAGCCGGTTGCGCGCCCCGCTGATCGTGAAGCCCTGTTCGTACAGCAGCTCACGAATGCGCCGGATGAGGAGGACTTCGTGGTGCTGGTAGTAGCGACGATTGCCACGCCGCTTCATCGGTTTGAGCTGGGTGAATTCCTGTTCCCAGTAGCGCAGCACGTACGGTTTGACACCGCAAAGTTCGCTGACCTCGCCGATCGTGAAATAGCGCTTCGCCGGAATGGGGGGAAGAGGTTTCTCCATGAATGTCGACGAGTCGAACCCCCAAAACGTGCGTCGAGCGGCCGTTGCCCGCCCCACTGCGCTAGCCACATTGCATCCGCGCCGAGTACCCGACTCACGCCCGTACAGCCGCGCCGGGCTGTTACGAAAACTTTACTCGAACTCTTCTTCCGGAGGGATGTCGCCTTGCACGACTCCCTTGAGTTTGTGACTTGCGTGGAAGGTCACGACGTTGCGTGCCTTGATCGGGATCGCCTCGCCGGTGCGGGGGTTGCGCCCCGGGCGGGGTGCCTTGCGCCGGATGTTGAAGTTGCCGAAGCCGGACATCTTCACGTCGTCGCCCGTCACCAGGGTCGCATGGATCAGGTCGAAGAACGCGTCGACCATGTCCTTGGACTCGCGCTTGTTGAGGCCGAGCCGCTCGAACAGCAGCTCGGCCAGGTCGGCCTTGGTGAGGGTCGGCGTCTCGAGCGTCGGCAAGGCGACCGGCCGGGGGGCCCTGGCGGCATCGTCGCCCGGCTCGGCGGCCAGGTCGACGGCGGGATCGGGGTCTTTGGCGTTCGTCACGGTCGACAGACTCCGAGTCTCTCAGCTGCGCAGGCGAACACCGAGCCGCTCCTGGAGCGCCGCGAGCACGTCGGCCACCGCGGCGTCCACCCGGTCGTCGGTCAAGGTCGCGTCGTCGGCGAGCAGCTCGAGGCGCACGCTGAGGCTGCGCGAGGGCGGCGCAGCGTCGCCGGCCGCGGGCTTGTAGACGTCGAACAGCCGCACCGAGCGGATCAGTTGTCGATCGGCCGCGGCGATGGTCTCGACGAGCGCATCGTGGCTGACGGCGTCGCCCACCAGCACCGAAATGTCGCGCCAGACCGGCTGATGCCGCGGGACGGGCTGGAACGCCGGCAGGTCTCGCTCGAGCAGCGCCGCCAGATCGAGCTCGAAGAGCACCGCGGGCGTCGGCAATTCATACAACTGGCGCCAGCGCGGATGCATTTCGCCGACGAAGCCGATCACCACACCGTCGAGCTCGACCTGTGCGCAGCGGCCCGGGTGCATCGCCGGATGGTGGCCGGCAGCGAACCGGGCCTGGCGCGGCGCGAGCAAGGCCTCGAGGTCGCCCTTGACGTCGAAGAAGTCGACCGGCCGCGCCTTGACGCCCCATTGCGCCGGCGCCGCCTCGCCGCAGGCCAGACCGGCCAGTCGCATCGGCTGCACGACGCCGGCGACGCTGCGTTCGCCCTCCACTGCGGCCGCGTCGCGCAGGAACACCCTGCCCGCCTCGAAGATCCTGACGCTCGTCGCCTTGCGCGCGAGGTTGAACCGCAGCACGCCGACGAGCCCGCCGAGCAGGCTCGACCGCATCACCGCCAGGTGGCTCGCCATCGGGTTGGCGAGCCGGATCGGTGACGCGTTGCCGGCGAGCTCCCGCTCCCAGCGTTCGTCGACGAAGCTGAAGTTGATCGTCTCCTGGTAGCCGAGGCTCGCCACCTGCCGGCGCAGCGCATCGCCGCCGCGTGCCGATTCGCTGCCGACCCGCGCGGTGAGCATGCCGAGCGGCGCCGCGTCCGGCAACGAGGGGTAGCCGAGGACGCGGATCACTTCTTCGATCAGGTCCTCTTCGGCCCTCAGGTCGAAGCGCCAGCTCGGCGGCGTGACGAGCAGCCGCCCCGGCTCGCCGACGAACGGCAAGCCAAGCCGATCCATGACCCCCTCGCACTGCGCCTGGCTCACCGGCATGCCGATCACCTTGGTCGCGCGCGCCGGCCGCAGCGCCACAGCGAGTGTCCCCGCGAGAAACAGCACACCGGC
>CAZZWY010000662.1:0-2355 GCA_964657785.1 uncultured Acetobacteraceae bacterium | reverse complement strand
GCGCTGATGACCGGCCGGCCCGCCGGTCGCGGCTACGCCGAGCAGGTCGTGGGCGGCGTAGGCCTGGTTCGCCCGCTGCATCAGCGCGGTCTTGGCGTCGCGCTGGGCCGGGTCGGGCTCGCGGTCGGGGTGGAGCGCGCTCGCGAGCTGGCGAAAGACCTGGCGCAGCGACTGCGACGCCGAAGCCGCTTCGTCGTCGCGGCGGCGCTCGGCGGCGCTCTTCTTGGGCGCCGGGCGTGCCGCCTCGTGCAGCTCCGCCTCGGCCGCCTCGGCGGCCTGCCGCTCCCGCACGCGCGCGATCACGTCCTCGGTCGAGGCGATGCCCTCGTCGTCGCCGAGGTCGACGCCGCCCATCGACTCGAGCATGTCCTTCAACGACCGCCCCGATTCGCGTTGCGTGGTGTCGTAATCGACCTCGCTGTGCTTGTCGAAGAGCGCCTTGAGCGCGGTGTCGTCCGCCTCGCGGACACCGATCAGCTCGCCGGCGCCCTCGCAGATCAGCTCGCGCAGCGTCTCGGTCTCGCCCCGGTTCCAGCCGGGCTGGTTGAGCAGCGCGTCGAGGGCGAAGACGGCCTCGCGGCGCAGCGCCCGCAGCTCCTGCAGCAGCGGCTCGATGCGCTTGACGTGAGCCTGGTGGAAGAGCGGAATCTGCGCCTGCCAGTCGCCGAGCGTCGCGCGCGCCTTGGCGATCTGGCCGATCAGGCGGTTGAAACGCTTTTGCTCCGGCGTCAGCGTGGCGATGCCGGGCGCGGGAACGATCTGCAGGGCCTGAGGCACTGGCATCGGGTTCTCCGGCTTCAAGTGGGACGCAGCGCCGGCACGCGCCGGTCGAGCAGCGCCGAGACGCCGACCATTGCGAGCCCGAGCAGCGCGACGGCGGCACCGACGAGCGGCAGCCGGGTCAGCGGAACGCCGGCGCCGATGATCACGCCGCCGAGCCAGGCGCCGGTCGCGTTGCCGAAGTTGAACGCCCCCTGGTTCAGGGTCGAGGCGAGGTTCGGCGCGCCGCGGGCCTGATCGATGACGCGCATCTGCACCCCCGGGACGACCGCGAAGGTCGCCGCGCCCCAGAGCACCATGGTGACGAGCGTCGCGATCTGGAAGCGGCTGGTGAACGAGAACACGACGAGCAGCAACGCGAGCACGACGAGCGCGCCCGCCATCGCCGGCAGCACCCGCCAGTCGGCGAGCCGCCCGCCGATCAGCCCGCCGCCGGTGATGCCGACGCCGAAGAGCAGCAGCACCCAGCTCGTCGCCGGCGCGGAAAAGCCGGTCACGTCGCGCAGGATGTAGGCGATGTAGGTGAAGACGACGAAGAGGCTGATCGACGAGAGCGTGCTGATCAGGAGCGCCGCCTGCACCGGGAGCGTCGCGACGGCGCGGAATTCGCGAAAGATGCTGCCGCTCGGCAAGGGCAGCCGCGCCGGCAGCCAGGCCGCGAGCGCCGCCATCGCCGCCAGGCCGATCGCGGTTACCGCCCAGAAGGTCGAGCGCCAGCCGGCCACCTGGCCGAGCGCGGTGCCCGCGGGCACGCCCAGCACGTTGGCGACGGTCAGGCCCGTGAACATCAGCGCCATCGCCTGAGCGCGCTTTTCGCGCGGCACCAGGTCGGCCGCGACGACCGCGCCGATGCCGAAGAACGCCGCATGGCAGAACGCCGTGATGACGCGCGCCGCCATCAGGAGCTCGTAACCCGGCGCGAGCGCGCAGAGCGCATTGCCGACGACGAAGACCCCCATCAACGCGATCAGCGCGCGCTTCCTCGGCAGGCGCGCGGTCAGCACCGCCAGGATCGGCGCGCCGATCGTGACCCCGATCGCGTAGCCCGACACCAGCAGCCCGGCGCGCGGCGCCGAGACGCCGAAGTCCTGGGCGACCTCGGGCAAGAGGCCCATGATGACGAATTCGGTCGTGCCGATGCCGAATGCGGCGGCGGCCAGGGCGAGGAGGGGGAGCGGCGGCATGGGAGCGAAACGGGCAGCGACGGGGCGGATGATCAGTATTTTCCCTGATCCTGCCCCCGCTCCCTGCCTCGCGGGACGAACGACCGCACCGCGACCCCGGATCGCGCGCGCCGGCGGGTCGCGCCGGAAACGCTTTCCGGCGTCAGAAGAAGTCAGAAGAAATAGCTGCCCAGCACCTGCACCGCCCGCCGATCGGGGTAGAGCCAGTACTCGGTGCCGACACGGCCGCTCTGCTGCTGCAACTGCAGTGCGAGGTCGAAGCGGTCCCAGTGCCGGCGCAGCTCGATCCAGGCGAGGCGGCTGCGGTCGCCGGCGTCCATTCGCAGCAGCACGGTGAGGTCGAGGTTCTTCACCCCCAGATCCTTCTGCGTCGCGTAGACCAGATAGGCCT
>CAZZWY010000661.1:1180-2358 GCA_964657785.1 uncultured Acetobacteraceae bacterium | reverse complement strand
TGCCTTCCGGGCGACTCGAGCGAGGCCGAGCCGCTGCCACGGGCCGTTGCCGCGCCGACGTTCGACGCCGTGACGCTGCCCGACCTGCGCGAGGTCAAGGGCCAGGCCGGCGCAAAACGGGCGCTGGAAGTCGCGGCCGCCGGAGGGCACAGCGTGCTGATGATGGGGCCGCCCGGCACCGGCAAATCGATGCTGGCGCAGCGCTTCGGCGGCCTGCTTCCGCCGATGGCAAAGGACGACGCGCTCGAGTCCGCCGCGGTGCTGAGCCTGGGCGGCCGCTTCGCGAGCGAGCGCTGGGGCCAGCGCGAATTCCGCGCGCCGCACCACACCGCCTCGCCGGTGGCGCTGGTCGGCGGCGGGTCACCGCCGCGGCCGGGCGAGATCTCGCTGGCGCACCACGGCGTCCTCTTCCTCGACGAGTTGCCCGAGTTCCAGCGCGGTGCCCTCGAAGCCCTGCGCGAGCCGATGGAGACCGGCCGCATCGTGATCTCGCGGGCGGCCCGCCAGGCGGAATTTCCGGCACGCTTTCAGCTCATCGCCGCGATGAACCCCTGCCCCTGCGGCCACCTCGGCAGCCCGTTGCGGGCCTGCCGCTGCACGCCCGATGTGGTGGCGCGGTATCAGGGGCGCATCAGCGGTCCGCTGCTCGACCGCATCGACGTGCAGATCGAAGTGCCCGCCGTGCCTGCCGAGACGCTCGTCGCAGCGCCGGACGGCGAGTCGACCGCGGTCATCGCGGTGCGGGTCGCCGCAGCGCGTGAGCGGGCGCTGGCGCGGCAAGGCGTTGCCAACGCGGCGCTCGCCGGTGACGCCCTCGACCGACACGCCGCACTCGACGCGTCCGCCTCGGCCTTCCTGCAAAACACCGCGCAGCGCCTCGGCTGGTCGGCGCGCGGCTTCCACCGCGCCTTGCGGGTCGCGCGCAGCGTGGCCGACCTCGAGGGTTCGGCCGCCGTGCGGGTGCCGCATCTGGCCGAGGCGATCCAGTGCCGGCGGCTGATCAAGGTGTGAGCCGCCGAAGCGAAGTCGCTCGTGAAATTGCGCGGTGCAGGCGACTCGACGCCGCAACGCACGGGTCGTGCGATCAGAGAGACCCCTCAGCCCCCGATCGCTCGGCGGGCGCCGGCCTCGCCCTGCATCAGAGCGACGGCGCCAGCGCGCGGCGCGCGGCGACCACA
>CAZZWY010000661.1:0-1170 GCA_964657785.1 uncultured Acetobacteraceae bacterium | reverse complement strand
TCGAGGTCGTTGCGCGCCGCCCAGTCCTGCAGCTGATCCTCGCCGATCTTGCCGACGTTGAAGTACTTCGCCTCGGGATGCGCGAGGTAGAAGCCGCTGACGCTCGCCGCCGGCGTCATCGCCAGGCTCTCCGTCAGCGCCATGCCGATCTCGGCGCACTGCAGCACGCGGAACATCTCGGCCTTCACCGTGTGGTCCGGGCAGGCCGGGTAGCCGGGCGCAGGTCGGATCCCCTGGTACTTCTCGGCGATCAGCTCGGCGTTGCTCAGCGTCTCCCCCGGCGCGAAGCCCCAGAACTCCTTGCGAACTCGCTGGTGCAGGCGCTCGGCGAAGGCTTCGGCGAGGCGGTCGGCGAGCGCCTTGAACATGATCGAGCTGTAGTCGTCGAGGTCGTCCATGAACTGCTTTTCCTTCTTCTCGGCGCCGATGCCGGCGGTGACCGCGAAGAGGCCGATGTGGTCGGCGACACCCGATCCCCTCGGGGCGATGAAGTCGGCAAGGCAGCGGTTCGGGCGCGCTTTTCTCTGACCGTCGGGGCCCTCGACGACCGGACGCACCGACTGCGTCCGCAGGCCGCGCCAGGTCATCAGCACCTCGGTGCGACTCGCGTCGGTGTAGATCTCGATGTCGTCGTCGCCGACGGTTGCGGCCGGGTAGAGCCCGATCACGCCGTTGGCGGTCAGCCAGCGTCCTTCGATGAGGCGCCGCAGCATGCGCTGGCCGTCGGACAGCACGCGGCGCGCCGATTCGCCGACGATCTCGTCGGTGAGGATCGCGGGGTAGGGGCCCGCCAGATCCCAGGTCTGGAAGAACGGCCCCCAGTCGATGCACGCCGCGATCTCGGCCAGATCCTGGTTCCGGAAGACGCGGCGGCCGATGAACCGCGGCGCGGGGGCGTCGTGGTTCGCCCAGTCGATCGGCGTCTTGTTGGCGCGGGCCTGGGCGAGCGTGACCAGCGGCGTGGCCTTGCGGCTCGCGTGCTGGTCGCGAACGCGCACGGTGTCGGCATTCAGCTCGGCGATGTAGGCGGCGGCCCGCTCGTCGCTCAACAGGTCGGAGCACACGGCGACCGACCGGCTCGCATCCGGCACGTAGACCACCGGCCCCTCGTAGTGCGGCGCGATCTTCACGGCGGTGTGGACGCGGCTCGTCGTCGCCCCGCCGATCAGC
>CAZZWY010000660.1:1692-2359 GCA_964657785.1 uncultured Acetobacteraceae bacterium | reverse complement strand
GCATCGACGCCGCCGCGCTCGTGGACTTCAGCATCTTCAAGCGCAGCGCCGACGCCCGCAAGCGCAGCGCGGTGCTGCTGACCTATACCGTCGACTGCGAGGTCCGCGACGAAGCGCGGCTGCTCGCCCGCTTCGCCGCCGACCCGCGGGTCCGGCCGGCACCGGACACGGCCTACCGCTTCGTCGGCCACGCGCCCGCGGACTTCGCGGCCCGGCCGGGCGGCGCGCGGCGGCCGGTGGTCATCGGCTTCGGCCCCTGCGGCCTCTTCGCCGCGCTGGTGCTGGCGCAGATGGGCTGCAGGCCGATCGTCCTCGAACGCGGCAAGCCGGTGCGCGAGCGCACGCAGGACACCTGGGACCTCTGGCGCAAGCGCGTGCTGCACCCGGAATCGAACGTGCAGTTCGGCGAGGGCGGCGCCGGCACCTTCTCCGACGGCAAGCTCTGGAGCCAGATCAGCGACCCGCGCCACCTGACGAGGAAGGTGCTGACCGAATTCGTCAAGCACGGCGCGCCGGAGGAAATCCTCTACGTCGCCAAGCCGCACATCGGCACCTTCCGGCTCGTCGGCGTCGTCGAAAAGATGCGCGCCGGGATCGAGGCGCTCGGCGGCGAGATCCGCTTTCGGCAGCGCGTCGTCGACCTCTCGATCGAGGCCGGCGCGGTGCG
>CAZZWY010000660.1:0-1682 GCA_964657785.1 uncultured Acetobacteraceae bacterium | reverse complement strand
CCCAGCTCGACGCCGACCACGTCGTGCTCGCGCTCGGCCACAGTGCCCGCGACACCTTCGCGATGCTGCACGAGCGCGGCGTCTTCCTCGAGGCCAAGCCGTTCTCGATCGGCTTCCGGATCGAGCACCCCCAAGGCGTCATCGACCGGGCGCGCTGGGGGCCGAACGCCGGCCATCCGGTGCTCGGCGCGGCCGACTACAAGCTGGTGCACCATGCGAGCAACGGGCGGTCGGTCTACAGTTTTTGCATGTGCCCGGGCGGGACGGTCGTCGCCGCGACCTCGGAGCCGAATCGCGTCGTCACCAACGGCATGAGCCAGTATTCGCGCAACGAGCGCAATGCCAACGCCGGCATCGTCGTCGGCATCTCGCCGCAGGACTACCGCCAGGATGGCCTCGCCGACGGGCCGGTGAACCCGCTCGACGGGATCGCGTTCCAGCGCCGGTTCGAGTCGCACGCGTTCGAGGTCGGCGGCGGCACCTACGAAGCGCCCGGCCAACTCGTTGGCGACTTCATCCGCGCCCGGCGTTCGACCGCCCTCGGTGCGGTCGAGCCGTCGTACAAGCCGGGCGTGCGGCTGACCGACCTCGGCACCTGCCTGCCCGACTACGCGATCGGCGCGATCCGCGAGGCGCTGCCGGCGTTCGAGCGGCGGATCTCGGGCTTCTCGATGCCCGACGCGGTACTGACCGGCGTCGAAACCCGCACCTCGTCGCCGCTGCGGATCACGCGGGGGCCGGATTTCCAGAGCCTGAACGTTCGCGGGCTGTACCCCGCCGGGGAAGGCGCGGGGTACGCGGGCGGCATCATGTCGGCAGGCGTCGATGGCATCGAAGTGGCCGAGGCGCTCGGCCGGGCGCTGCTGCAGAGGGGCCCGGCGCCACCGACGGCGGACCGCTTTTGATGAAGGAATCTTGTCCCGATCGTTCAGGTGTACTGTCTCGAAGTCGATGGAGCGGCCGGTCGGTCCCGATGACGCCCTCGACGTCCCCGGCAACCGCCTCCGCGGTGCCGCAACGCAAGGAGACAAGGGCATGAAGATCGCGAAATGGAAGCAGGTCGTCGTCGGCGGTGGGCTCGCCGTGCTCGCAGGGACGCTCGTCGCGCAGGCGCCGGGCCTGACGCGGACGCTCGTCACCCGGGCCGATGTCTCGGTGCCCGGCCGCGAGGCGGTCGTCGCGAAGGTCGAGGTGGCGGCGGGCGCCGCGGCCGGCTGGCACACGCACCCGGGCGACGAGATCAGCTACGTCAGCGAAGGGGAGGCGACGTTGCTGATGGCCGGGCAGCCACCGCGGAAAGTGGCTGCCGGCGAAGGCTTCATCATCCCGGCCGGCGTGGTCCACAACGCCCGCAACGACAGCGACAAGCCCATCCGGCTCGTGGGAGTCTATGTCGTCGAGAAGGGCAAGCCGCTGGCGACGCCCGCGTCGGCACCGGCGCCGTAAGCCGGGGGAGGCCACCGCCTCAGCGTGCGGGTGCACCGGCACGCAGCGCGAACTGACCTCAACGGGCGGCCGTGGCCTACAGCGCACGCCCGTGAATGGCTCGACCATCACGTCTTTTGCGAAAAGAGCCGCGATGCAGTTCACCATCAACGGGCAGTCGGTCGAGGTCGACTTCGACCTCCGGACGTCACTGCTCGACCTCCTGCGCGACCACCTGCACCTGAGCGGCACGAAGA
>CAZZWY010000659.1:0-2368 GCA_964657785.1 uncultured Acetobacteraceae bacterium | reverse complement strand
CGCTCGCGGCAGGCATCCGGCAGGACATCATCAAAGGAATGCTCGAGCCAGGAGCTCGCCTGCGGATCAGGGAGTTGTGCGATCGCTACACGGCGGGGGCAATCCCGATGCGCGAGGCGCTTTCAAGGCTCGCGATGACGGGGTTCGTGGTTGCCGAAGACCAGCGTGGCTTTCGGGTGTCGGTGATTTCGCCCAGTGAGCTCAACGACATCACGGATACGCGGATCTACATCGAGACCGAAGCGCTCCGTCGGTCCATCGCGAACGGCGGCATGGACTGGGAGGAACGAATTCTTGCGACGCACCATCGACTGACCCGCCTGCAAACCCACTTGCTTCCCACCGACAGCCGAGCGGCCGTCTATCCGGCCTGGGCATCCGCTCACAACGCGTTTCATGCCGCACTACTGGACGCCTGTGGGTCGACTTGGCTGCAAAATCTGGCTGAGTTGCTGCGAGACCAGACCGAGCGCTATCGCAACTTGGCGGTACAACGCGACGCGCTGTTGACGAAGCGCCGCGGTCGGTCGGCCCGGAACATTCCCGCAGAGCACAAAGCGATCCTCGACGCAGCGTTGAGCCGAGACGCACCTCTCGCCTGCGCGCTGCTCGCTTCGCATTTCAGGGCCACCAGCGCGAGCGCCTTGCCAAAAGACGACTGAGACCATTGCATGCGGCTCCCGGCACGCGGGGCCCCTGACCATGCGATGGATGGACGCTCGCGCACCGAAACAAACCCACACTCGGGTCGGCATGAGCCCCATCTTGAGCTCGTGCGTCCCCAATCGCCGACCCGTCGTCAAGACTGCGCCAACCCGGCCGTCGCGGCGATGCCCATGCCCGTGATCCACGTGGGTTCAGCGCGATACGTGATTCGCACCAGCGGCTCGCAGGCAGTGAAGGCCGCTGCCACCCAGGTGCGCACTTCCTGGGCGCCGGATCCCCCCAGCGCTATGTCTTCGTCCGTGAGTGACGCCAGGCCGGTCCAGTCGCCTGTCTCCAGCCGGGTCAGGAATTGCTCGTCCCATGCGGGATTGACCAATTCGCGCGCGTTCAAGAGCAACTCGGCTTGCTGCTCGCGGGTCAGATCGGCATGCCCGGGCAACAGGTTGGGTGGCGCGTGCGACAGCCCACCCGACGCCATGACCAGCACCCGCTCCGACGGGCCGACGTGGGCATCGATGAATTGGCGCACTTCTTGACCCAGTCTCGCGGTGCGGCGCATCGACGCCATCGGCAGCCCAATGCAGTTGATCAGGATCGGGATGGTGGGCACCGCCGACACGCTGCCGAAGATCTGCAGCATCGACAGCGCAAAACCGTGATCGAGGCGCAGATGGCGGGCGGACGCCGGCTCCATGTCGTGCGCCAGCAGGTGGCGGGTCAAGGCGCGGACGCGTTCGGTGGGCACGTCGTAGGTGTCCGTCGGCGTCTTCCAGTCGCCATAGCCGGTGGCTTGCTCCACCACCGTGAAACACGGCACGAGGTCGGTCAGTGCGCGTTGGTGATCGGTCCCGAAGTAGATGACGAGCGTGGGATCGTAGGCGGCGACGGATGCGGCCATCCGCGCGCCGGCCTCGCGAAATGTCGTTCCGTCGACGGGCTCGAGTGTCATCTTCGGGCTGTGAGACAGACAGAGGACCTCCAGCTGTGCCTGCCCGAGTTTCACGGCGTCGACGCGCCCCGTGGGTCGGTGCGAATGTTCCGTCACCAGCATCGTTGACCACCAGTCTCGTAGGGAAGGGCTTGCCGAAGTCGGCACGGATTCATCGCCATCAAAGGGTCGCTGCCCACCTGGCGACGGCCCTGGGCTGGGCGGAGCCTCTGCCCGTCAACAGACAGCTTCATGATGGGTGTCTTGCCCAACGGGATGGACATCGCATCGAGGCTCGCGCTTCGATGCGTGCGCCCGTCATGATGTCGCGCAAGAGCTGCTGGAGGGGATCACGGTCATGGTTCCTGCGGCTACCGGTGTCGGTCAGGATCAGCATGGCATCGCGCATGTTTCGCAGGAGAAGCGCGACCTGCGCCGCTGATTGCCACCGCGCGACCCGTGAAGGCTCGCCCCGTCGAACCCTTCCGCAGTGCGCGCGCGCATTTTGGTGAATGTAGAAGCGCGCAGCCGCCACGCAGTCTTCGACCGTGTTCGCCTGCAACGCATGCTCTCGCGAGGTTCGGACCGCCATGTCCGCTTCCCCGTTTTCGAGTAAGTGCGGCATGGCGGACCCGAGCCCGCTGCGGACAGCCGCGTCGTGGGTGCGATTCGAGTCCATGGGAAGGTTCACCGACGGCTCAGGGCTCGACCGGGAGGACAGCGAAGACATCGCACTGCAACAGCATGCCGGCGGGGAGACGCTCGTTGACCATG
>CAZZWY010000658.1:0-2374 GCA_964657785.1 uncultured Acetobacteraceae bacterium | reverse complement strand
CTCGGCACTCGATCCGCGGCTGCGGGCAGGCCGGTCGTGAACGTGGTCGACGACCTGTCCGCGACCGCCGAAACCGTCCAGCCCGGCCGGGTCCGGCTGCGCGCGGCGCTGCACTCAGGCACGCTGCTGACCGGCCTGGCGATCCTGGCGTTCTGGATAGTCTGCGCACTGTTCGGCACGGCGCTGGCGCCGTACGATCCTTATGCCGACGACCTGCTGGCCACCCTCGCGGCGCCCTCGGCGACGCATTGGTTCGGCACGGACCCGCTGGGACGCGACATCTTGTCGCGAGTGATCGTCGGCGCCCGCGACATCCTGATCGTGGCCCCGCTCGCCACGCTGCTCGGCACCGGCTGCGGCACCGTGCTCGGTCTGTGCATGGGCTATTTTCGCGGCGTGTTCGACGATGTCGCCAGCCGGGTGGTCGAGGCCGTGCAGGCGCTGCCGCTGGTCATCGTGGCCCTCTTGGCGCTCGCCGCCGTCGGCACCTCGACCGCGACCGTGATTCTCGTCATCGGCTTCGTGTTCACCCCCCTCATCGCGCGCACCGTGCGCGCGGCGGTGTTGGTGGAGGCGGACATGGACTACGTCGCGGCCGCCAGACTGCGCGGCGACGGCGCCGCCGCCATTCTTTTCATCGAAATACTGCCCAACGTGCTGCCCATCGCGCTGGTGGAAATGACCGTGCGCTTGGGCTACGCGATCTTCTTCGTCGCCTCCTTGAGTTTCATCGGCTTCGGCATCCAGCCGCCCTCGGCGGACTGGGGTCTCGCCATCGCTGAAAACTACAGTCTCATCGGCAGCTATTGGTGGACCATTCTGTTCGACGCCGGCGCCACCGCGTCGTTGGTCGTCGGCGTGAACCTCGTGACCGACGGACTCCAGCGGGTGTTCGAGCTGTGAGCGGCGGGCCGGTACCGTCCTCGCCGGACGCACTCTGCATCGAAGACCTCGACGTGTCCTACCGGGTGGGCTCCGCCGACCGCCGCGTGCTCTCGAAGTTGAGCCTCTCCATCAAACGCGGCGAATCCTATGGACTGGTGGGCGAGTCGGGCTGCGGCAAGTCGACGGCCGCCTTCGCAGCGATCCGTTACCTGCCGCGCAACGGCCGCGTCGACGGCGGCCGGATCCTGCTCGATGGCCGTGATCTCATGGCCTTGACGGGAGCCGAGCTACGGCACGTACGCGCCACCCGCGTATCGATGGTGTACCAGGACCCTGGCCGGGCGCTCAATCCGACCTTGCGCATCGACCGTCAGATGTCGGAAGTATTCGAAGCGGCCGCCGGTCTCACGCGCCGGGCGGCGGAAGCACGGGCGCGGGACATGCTCGCCCGCGTGCAGATCGCGAGCCCCGACCGGGTGATGCGCAACTTCCCCCACGAGTTGTCCGGCGGCATGCAGCAGCGCGTGGTCATCGCCATGGCCTTGTCGACCCGGCCGTCGTTGTTGATCCTCGACGAACCGACCACCGGCCTCGACGCCACGGTCGAAGCCGAGGTGCTCGATTTGGTGGCAGGTCTGCAGACGGAGCTTCGCAACTCGATCTTCTTCATCAGCCACAGCCTGCCCACCATCGCCCGCACGTGCGACCGCGTCGGCGTGCTGTATGCGGGAGAGCTGGTCGAGGAGGGACCGGCAGAAACACTGTTTGCCGATCCCCGGCACCCCTACACGGTGGCGCTCCTGCGCTGCGTGCCGGTGCAGGGGCAACGTAAGACGCAGTCCCGGCTGTCGACGATTCCAGGTTTTCTGCCCTCGCCCGGCGCCGTGACCGACGGCTGTGTGTTCGCTGCCCGCTGTGGCAATGCCACCGAACGCTGCCACCGTGAGGCACCGCCCCCGCTCGACCTGGGCGGCCGCCTCACGCGCTGCTTCTACCCGGAGCGCGCCCCCGACCTGCCGCGCACGACGGACGCGCTCGCCCGCTCCGCGCAACGCCTGCAACGATCGACTCCGGTACTGCGGGTCCACCAACTCTCGAAAACCTACTCGGTCGGCGGCAAGCCTTTCAAAGCCGTGCACGATGTGAGCCTGGACCTGTGGCCGGGCGAGACGCTGGGTCTGGTGGGCGAATCCGGCAGCGGCAAGAGTTCACTCGCCAAACTACTGCTCGGATTGTCGACCCCAGATGCGGGCGGACACCTCGAACTGGACGGCGAGACGCTGGCACCGCGCGCCGCGCAGCGTACCAACGCCCAACTGAAGGCGCTGCAGATGGTGTTTCAGAACCCGGGATCGGCGCTCAACCGTTCCCAGACGGTGCGTCGTTTGATCGGGCGATCCTTGCGTCTCATCGGACTCGTCGGAGCGGCCCGGGAACGCCGGCTGCGTGAGCTTGCCGCCTCGGTGCGCCTCACCGAGCGCCACCTCGA
>CAZZWY010000657.1:0-2375 GCA_964657785.1 uncultured Acetobacteraceae bacterium | reverse complement strand
CCTCCAGCGCCTGCAAGGCGTTGATGCCGAGATTCAGCAGGACCTGGCACAGCTGGGTGGTGTCGCCCCGCACCCGGAGTGGCACCGGCGGGTAATTCACCTCGAGCCGGACGCTCGAGGGCAGGATCGCCCGCAGCAGGTCGGTCGCCTCGCGCACGACCGGCGCGAGTTCGAGCGCCACCGTCGCTTCCGAGCTGCGCCGCGCGTAGGCGAGGATCTTCGCGACCACGCTTCGAGCCCGCAGCGCCGCGGTCTTGATCTGCGCCACGCTGGCGTGGGGCATCCGCCCGGCCTGCATGTCCAGCGACCCGATCGCGACATTGCCGAGGATGGCGGCGATGATGTTGTTGAAGTCGTGGGCGATGCCCGACGACAGCGTGCCGAGCGATTCGTAGCGCTGGCTCTCGCGGGTCAGGGCCTCGGCCTCGGCCTTCTTCCGGGCCGTCACGTCGCGCTGGATCGACACCCAGTGCGTCCAGCGGCCGCTCGTGTCGCGGATCGGCACGATGTCCATCTCGACGAAGAACTCGTCGCCGTTCTTCTTGTAGTTGACGAGCTCGGCGCGAATCGGGTGCCAGTTGAGAAGTTCGGTCCGGATGCGGCGCAACTCGGCACGATCGGTTTTCGGCCCTTGCATCAGGCGCGGCGTCTGGCCGATGACCTCGTCCGCGCGGTAGCCGGTCATTCGCTCGAACGCCGGGTTGACGAAGATGACGCGCGGGCCGGGCAGATCGACCGGTTCGGCTTCGGTGATGAGGACCGTATCGGTGATGAAGTCGATGCAGTTGAGGAGGAGCGCGGCGGGTTGCCGGGTGTCCGCGGGCAGGCTGGCCTCACGCAGGGCGCGCATCGCCGGCGGTCCGCCAGACGACGGCCGCACCGGGCGCCGACGACGAAAGACGCAGCCCGCGATACCGCCCTGGCGCGAGGGGAGGAGAGACGCGCGGACGCGAGCCGGCGTGCGGCTCCCGAGCGGCGGGCCAGGGGTGGTTGAACTTGACACGCGCCGGTTGTAGTTCACCAACCCCGCGTTGTATGTACGCTGGGCCACATAGGTCCGTCGGCGGAAGGCCGCTTCACAATCACGCGCATCGCGATTCCGGCGCAGCGGCCGAGTCGCGCTCCACGAGGCTCCCATGAACGACCTTGCAGATCGATTCCCGGACGAGTCGGCCGCCGCGCGAGAGTTCCTGCGGGGCGGCGGTGCCTTGGGCGCGCTGATCCGAGCGCAGGCGTGGACGGCGACGCCGCTGGGCGCGCCCGAGGGCTGGCCGCAGCCGTTGAAGACGCTCGTCGGCGTGCTGCTCGCGTCGACGCAGCCGATGTTCGTCGCCTGGGGGCTCCAGCATCTGCTGCTCTACAACGACGGCTATGCGCCGATGCTCGCCGACCGGCATCCGGCGGCGCTCGGCCGGCCGTTCCTCGACGTCTGGTCCGAGGTGCGCGGCGAGCTGACGCCGCTCTTGGACCGCGTCCTCGCCGGCGAGCCGGTCCACATGGACGACATCGAGCTCTACCTCGACCGGCCGGGCCGGGCGCGTGAGGCGCATTTCGCGTTCTCCTACACGCCGGTGCGCGACGAGCGCGGCGCGGTCGTCGGGCTGTTCTGCCCCTGCACCGAAACGACCGATCAGGTGGTCGCCGAACGGCATCGGCTGGCGGAGGCCGAACGGCACCGCCTGCTGCTGCTGCAGATGCCCGGCTTCGTCGCGGTGCTGAACGGCCCGAACCACGTCTACGAATACGTGAACGACGCGTACCGCGAATTCGCCGGCCCGCGCGACTTCATCGGCCGCAGCGTGCGCGAGGTGTTTCCCGAGACCGCAGGACAGGGCTTCTACGAGCGGCTCGACCGCGTCTACGCCACCGGCGAGCCCTTCGCCGCGCGCGCGATGCCGATCGCGCTCGACGGGGCGCACGGGGAACGCTTCATCGACCTGCTCTACCAGCCGATCCGCGACGCCGCCGGCGCGATCACCGGCATCTTCGTCGGCGGCTACGACATCACCGGCCGGGTGCGGGCCGAAAAGCGCCGCGAAGCGCTGCTCCTGCTCGACGCGCGGCTGGGCGACAGCGCCGGCACGGCCGACCTGTCGTTCGCCGCGTCCGAGCTGCTCGGCGATGCGCTCGGCGCCTCCCGGGTCGGCTACGGCACGGTCGACCCCGCGGCGGGCACGATCACGATCGAGCAGAACTGGTGCGCGCCGGGGGTCGCGAGCGTCGCCGGCGTGCACCGCTTCAGCGACTTCGGCTCGCACCTCGACGATCTGCGCCGCGGCGAACCGGTCGTCAACGTCGACGTCGCGGCGGACCCCCGCACCGCCGCCAAGCCCGAATCGCTTCGCGCCATCGGCGTCGGCGCGTTCCTCGACGTG
>CAZZWY010000656.1:0-2379 GCA_964657785.1 uncultured Acetobacteraceae bacterium | reverse complement strand
GGTCGCCGACGATGGACCTGCTCGACGCGATCGCCCTCCTCGATCCGGACCCGCCGCGCCGGCGCGAACGCCTGCTCGCGCAGCTGCGCAGCCACCCGACCCTGTCGGCCGCACAGGCCTTGCTCGACCAGCAGGCCAGCACCGCGGAGACGCCCGCCGAGACGATCGCGCTGCGCGACGCGGTCGGTCGTGCCGCGCAGCCCCTGCGCCGCTACCGCTGCGCCGCCTGCGGCTTCGAGGCCCAACATTATTTCTGGCAATGTCCGGGTTGCCTCGGCTGGGACAGCTATCCTCCGCAGCGCCTGGAGGACCTGTGAACGCCACACCCCCGACTGTTTCAGCCGAACGCATCGCCGCCGCGCGGGTGCTCGTCGTCGGCGACGCGATGCTCGACCGCTACTGGTTCGGCACCGTCGACCGCATCTCTCCGGAGGCCCCGGTCCAGATCGTGCGCGTCTCGCGCGAGGAAATCCGGCTCGGCGGCGCGGCGAACGTCGCGCTCAACGTCAAGACGCTCGGCGCCGGCTCGACCCTGCTGACCGTGGTCGGCGAGGACGAACCCGCCGGCCAGCTGCGGTCGCTGCTCGAACAGCAGGGCGTGGCCGCACTGCTCGGCAGCGATCCGCGGCTCTACACCATCGTCAAGCTGCGCGTCATCGGGCGCTCGCAGCAACTGATTCGCATCGATTTCGAGAACCTGCCCGACCACGAGGTGCTCGCCGGCATGCTCAACGACTTCGAACGCGTACTTCCCGATCACGACGCGGTGCTCTTCTCCGACTACGGCAAGGGCGGCCTCACCCACATTCCGCGGATGATCGAGCTCGCCCGCGCCGCCGGCAAGCCGGTGCTGGTGGACCCGAAGGGCAGCGACTACGCCCGCTATGCCGGCGCCACCGTCATCACGCCGAACCGGGCCGAACTCGCCCAGGTGATCGGCGCCTGGACCAGCGAGGCGCAGCTCGAGGCGCGGGCTCAGGCGCTGCGCCGGGATCAGCGGCTCGAAGGTCTGTTGCTGACGCGCTCGGAAGACGGCATGTCGCTCTTTGATGCCGCGGGGCACGTGCAGGTGCCGGCGCAGGCGCGCGAGGTCTTCGACGTGACCGGCGCCGGCGACACCGTCATCGCGACCCTGGCCACGATGCTCGCGTGCGGCCTTGGCCTGCGCGACGCCATGCCGATCGCGAACCGGGCCGGCAGCATCGTCGTCGGCAAATTCGGCACGGCGAGTGTCAGCTACGAGGAGCTCTTCGCATGAAAGCAGTGGTCACCGGCGCGGCGGGCATGATCGGCAGCAACCTGATCCACGGCCTGAATGCGATCGGCATCGACGACGTGATCGCGGTGGACGACCTGACCGACGGGCCGAAGTACCGCAACCTGCTCGGCGCGCGGATCAGCGACTACTTCGATCGCAGCGACTTCTATCGGCGCTTCGCAAACCGCGAGTTCGGTCAGATCGACGCGGTGTTCCACGAAGGCGCCTGCTCCGACACGATGGAGCACGACGGCCGCTTCATGCTCGACACCAACTACCGCTGCTCGAAAGACCTGCTCGACGCCTGCCAGGCCCAGGGCACGCGCCTCCTCTACGCGTCGTCCGCGGCGACCTACGGCGGCAGCGCGTCGTTCCGCGAAGAGCCCGAGTTCGAGCGCCCGCTCAACGTCTACGGCTACTCGAAGCTGCTGTTCGACAACGTCGTGCGGCGTCGGCTGCCGGCCGCGACCACGCAGGTCGTCGGCTTTCGGTACTTCAATGTCTACGGCCCGCGCGAACAGCACAAGGGACGGATGGCGTCGGTCGCCTTCCACCACTTCAACCAGTTCCGGGAGACCGGCCGGGTGCGCCTCTTCGGCGACTACGGCGGCTACGGGCCGGGGCAGCAAAGCCGCGATTTCGTCTTTGTCGACGACGTCGTCGCCGTCAATCTCTGGTTCCTGCAACATCCCGAGCAGAGCGGGATCTTCAACCTCGGCACGGGTCGGGCCCAGCCGTTCAACGACGTCGCCGAAGCAGCCGTCAATGCAGCGCGGGCGTTGAAGCACGAGCCGGCACTGCCGCTCGCGGACCTGGTGAGCCAGGGGCTCGTCGAGTACATCCCCTTTCCCGAGGCGCTGGTCGGCAAGTACCAGTGCTTCACCCAGGCCGACCTGGCGCAGTTGCGAGGCACCGGCTGCGAGCACCCCTTCGCCGACGTGCAGACCGGCGTGCAACGCTATGTCGACTGGCTCGCCGGGGGCAGCTAGTGTGGTGTTTCATGCTGTGCGGAACCTGATAAAACCGATGGATTCGGTCGTCGGGCGAGGCGCAAAGCGCAGCCGTCGTCCCTTCTACGGCGAGCATTTGCAACGACGCCAGGCGGCCGAAGACACGGTTTT
>CAZZWY010000655.1:0-2382 GCA_964657785.1 uncultured Acetobacteraceae bacterium | reverse complement strand
GGCACGCAGGCGATGCCGCCGAGCAGCAGGCAGGCGACCGACACGTACGCGGCGAGCGGTATCTCGGCGATCGGCGGTGCGAGCGCGAGCAGCACGCCGGCGATAAGCAGCACCGGCCCGGCCCAGGCGCTGCCGGTTCCGGCGTTCTCCGCGCCCAGGCCCTTGAGCGCGAGCGCGGGGGCGAGCCGCTGGGCGGCGCGGGCCGGCAGCCAGCCGCCGACCATCGCGGCCGCCACGCCGAGGAGGCCATAGACCAGCGCGGCGAGCGCGTCGAACTGCAGGCGCGGCGCGACGCCGGGAAAGTAGCCGCCGCCGAGGTCGCCGGCCAGCAGCCGCAGCGCGAGTGCCGCGAGGCCTGTGCCGATCAGCAGGCCGACGGCGCTGCCGGCGGCACCGAGCAGCGCCGATTCGGTCAGCACCAGCACCAGCCGTTCGCGCCCCGAGAGCCCGAGCACGCCGAGCAGCGCGAGCTGCGGCTGGCGCTTGGCGACCGAGAGCGAGAGGATCGAGAACACCAGGAACGCGCCGGTGAAGAGCGCGACGAGCGCCAGCACGGTGAGGTTGACCCGGTAGGCGCGCGACACGTTCGAGACCCGCGCCGCGGCCTCGTCCGGCGCGGCGGCGCGCACGCCGGGCGGCAGGGCGAGGCGCCGCAGCACGGTCGGCGGGTCCGCGCCCGGCGCGAGGCGGACGTCGATGCGCGAGAGGCGCCCGAGCCAGCCGAAGCTCGACTGGGCGCCGGCGATGTCGAGCACCGCCAGCGGCGCCCCGCCGGCCGCGATGCTGCCGGCGACCTTCAGCAGGGTCTCGCCGCCGGGCGTCTGCACCCGCAGCAGCGTCGGGTGGCCGAGCCGCTCGGCGGCGGCAGGGTTCAGGAACACCGAGGCCGGGTCGAGCATCGCCAGCCGGTCGGCGCCGGCTGCCGGGCGCGGCAGCAGCTCGGGCGCGAGGCGGGCGGCGACCAGCGCGTCGATGCCGAGGAGCTTGAGCGGGACGCGCGCGCCGCCCGCATCGAAGGCGCTGCTGTCGATCTCGATCACCGGGCTCGCGATGGCGATCTGCGGATCGGTCGCGACGCGTTCGAAGAGCGCCTCGTCGAAGCCGCCGCGCTGGGCGCGCAGGGCGAAGTCGGGCTGGCCGTTGACCGACCGCACCGCCCCGCTGAACTCGCCGAGCGCCGACTGGTTGATCAGCTGCACCGCGAACGCCAGCGCGACCCCGAGCGTGACCGCGAACAGCGCGGCGAGATGGCGCCAGGGATGGTGACGCAGCTCGGGCCAGGAAAGTTGCCGCAGCAGTCTCACGGCGAGGTCGACCCGGGATGCGTCATGCCGGCGCCCGCTGCATCCCCGTCGCGGTCAAGGTCAGCACGCGGTCGGCGCGGGAGGCCGCGGTGCGGGAATGGGTCACGAGGACACACGCCGCGCCTTCGCTGCGGACCTGCAACGCGAGCAGGTCCATCACGCGGTCGGCGGTGACCGGATCGAGGTTGCCGGTCGGCTCGTCGGCCAGGATCAGCTTCGGCCGGTGGACGAGGGCGCGGGCGATCGCGACGCGCTGGAGCTGGCCGCCGGAGAGCGTCTGCGGCAGGCGTTCGCCGAGCCCGTCGAGGCCGACCGCCGAGAGCAGCGTCGCGACGCGCGCCGCGTCCGGCCGTCGTTGCAGCAGCAGCGGCAGGCCGACGTTCTGCGCGACGCTCAGGTGCGGCAGGACGTGGAACGCCTGGAACACGAAGCCGAGGTGGGCGCGCCGGAAGAGGGCCTGGCGGGTCTCGTCGAGCGACCAGATGTCGGTGCCGGCGATCTCGACCGAGCCGCCCTGGATCGTGTCGAGCGCCGCGATGCAGTTCAGCAGGGTCGACTTGCCGACCCCCGATTCGCCGAGGATCGCGACGAACTCGCCCGCCTCGACGGCGAGATCGACCGCGCTGAAGACCGGTGACTCGGCGTAGCGTTTGAGGAGGGAGCGGACATCGAGCAGGGGCATCGTGGCGGGGTCTTGCTGAGTCAGGGCGTCACTGCGGACGAATGCGGTCGGCGACGAGCGCGACCACCTGCGGACCCGCCTCCGCCGCATCGCAGGCCACCCGCCGGCGCCACGGCATCGACCGCAGCCAGGTGAGCTGGCGCTTGGCGAGCTGCCGGGTGGCGGCGGCGCCGCGTTCGGCGAGGTCCTCGAAGTCGCCGCGGTCGAGGGCCTCCCAGACCTGACGGTAGCCGACGCAGCGCATCGACGGCAGGCCGGCACTCAGATCGCCGCGTTCGCGCAGCGCCCGAACCTCCTCGACCAGGCCGTCTTCGAGCATCGCGTCGAAGCGCTCGGCGATGCGCGCATGGAGCCAGGCGCGGTCGTCGGGCTCGAGCGAGATCAGCAGCGGCGGTG
>CAZZWY010000654.1:1751-2401 GCA_964657785.1 uncultured Acetobacteraceae bacterium | reverse complement strand
TCGGCTACCCGTTCGGTCCATTCGCCTGGGCCGATCGGCTGGGCGGCGCGCGGGCTGACGCTCGCGACGGCCGAGTCCTGCACCGGCGGGCTCATCGCGGCGGCCTGCACGGCCGTGGCCGGGTCGAGCGACTGGTTCGAGCGCGGCTTTGTGACCTACTCGAACGCCGCCAAGGCCGAATCGCTCGGCGTCGAGCCGGCCCTGATCGCCCGCTTCGGTGCCGTCAGCGCGGAGGTGGCGCGGGCGATGGCCGAGGGCGCCCTGCGGCACTCGCGGGCCGATCTGGCGGTGGCGGTCACCGGCATCGCCGGGCCGGGCGGGGCGACGCCGGGCAAGCCGGTCGGCACCGTCTGGCTCGCGATCGCCGGGCGCGACCGGCCGGCGGCAGCCGAGCTGCTGAGCCTGTCCGGCGACCGGGCCGCGGTGCGCGAACAGACGGTCGCGGCGGCGCTGCGGCGGCTCGCCGAGCGCGCCGCCCCGGGCTGACCGCATGGCCGTGCTCGTCGCCGCCGATTTCGACGCCGACGCCTGGGGGCGCTGGGGGCCGGCGCTGGCGGCGGCGCTGCCCGGCGAACGCCTGGTGCGGGGTCTCGCCGACGCGCCCGCCGGCTCGATCGACGTCGCGCTCGTCGCCAACCCGCCTCCGGGTT
>CAZZWY010000654.1:0-1741 GCA_964657785.1 uncultured Acetobacteraceae bacterium | reverse complement strand
ACCGCCGACCTGTTCCGGCAGCGACGTGGTCGGCGCCGCGACGATGCCGCCGGTGGGCGCGAACGTCAGCGCCTTGAGCACCATCAGCGAGCGACGGACGACGTCGGTGTGCGGGCCGGCGTCGACCGGCTGCTCGACGACCCGAGCGTGCCGGTCGACGTGCCGCTCGCCCGGATGGTCGACCCTTCGATGAACGAGCGGATGGCCGAGACGGCGCTCTGGGCGGTGCTCGGACTGCACCGCGGCGGCTTCGCCTACGCGCGGCAGCAGCGCGCGGCGCACTGGCAGCCGCTGCCGCTGCGGCGCGCCGACGAAGTCGTCGTGGCCGTGCTCGGCCTCGGCCAGATGGGCCGGACGACGGCGCGCCGCCTGATCGCCAACGGCTACCGGGTGCTCGGCTGGCGACGCGAGACGGCGCCGGTCGACGGCCTCGACAGCCGCGGTGGCGATGCCGGCTGGGTCGAGGTGCTGGCGGCGGCCGACGTCGTCGTCAACCTGCTCCCGCTCACCCCGGCCACGAGAGGCATCATCGACGCGTCGGCGTTCGCCCGGATGCGGCCCGGCGCCGGTTTCGTCAACCTCGCGCGCGGCGCGCACGTCGTCGACGCCGATCTGCTGCGCGCGCTCGACGCGAGACATATCGACCACGCCGTGCTCGACGCCTTCGGAACCGAACCGCTGCCGCCCGCGCATCCGTTCTGGTCGCATCCGCGGGTGACCGTGCTCCCGCACGACGCGGCGCCGACCGATCCGCGCAGTGCGGCGGCGGTCGCTGCCCGCAACGTTTCCGCCCTGCGCCGGGGCGAGCCGCTCGCCGATCTGGTCGATCGGGCCAGAGGCTACTGATTCTTTCCGGTGGCTCCGCCGGGACCGCTCAACGGCGCGCGCAGCCGGCAGTCAGCGCGAGCAGGGGCGACGTGTCGTCCGTCGCGCTGCGACGGACGTTGACCGAAGTCGCCTGCAGCACCATCAGCGCGAGGCGCTTGAGCCCCTCCCACGGATCGAGCGGCCAGTCGGGGTGCTTGAGGCCCTTGACCAGGCCGTCGCACACCTGGGCCGCCTCCAGCCAGGCGTCGACCGTCGGGGCGTGCAGCAGCGGCACGGCGCGCTCGAAGAGCCGCTCCTTCGCCCCCCAGACGCGCCCCTCGCGCAGCGCCAGCGGCAGCGGCTTGCCGCCTTCGAGCGCATCGAGGACGCGGCGCAGCGCCCGGATGTCCTCGGCGAGCATCCAGTGCACGAGCACCTCCGACACGCCCTCGGCCTCGAGCCCGGCGAGCATGCGCATCGAGCGCGCCGTCTGGCCGGCGAGCACCGCCTCGCCGAGCTGGAACGCGTCGTAGCGGGCGACGTTGAGCACGGCGGTCTCGATCTGCTCGAAGCTCAACTCGCCGGCCGGGTAGAGCAGGGCGAGCTTCTGGATCTCCTGGTGCGCGGCGAGCAGGTTGCCTTCGACCCGGTCGGCGAAGAACGCGAGCGCGTGCTGCCCCGCCTCCCCGGCCTCGACGCGCTGCTGCGAGAGCGCCAGGCGCTGCGCGATCCACTGCGGCAGGGCCTTGCGATCGACCGGGTCGACGCGCACCGTGACGCCGGCGCGGTCGAGCGCGGTGAACCAGGCCGCGGCCTGCTGCTGGCGGTCGAGCTTCGGCAGCTGCACCAGGGTGACCACGTCGGCGCTCGGCGCCTGGCAATAGCGCAGCAGCGCCTCGGCGCCGTCCTTGCCGGGCTTGCCGGACGGAATCCG
>CAZZWY010000653.1:0-2413 GCA_964657785.1 uncultured Acetobacteraceae bacterium | reverse complement strand
CCGGTCTCGAGGATGATCGACTGCAGGCGCTCGGAGATGTCGGGCTGCTCGAGCTGACGCGGCGACAGGTTCACGCCGATGCGCACGCTCGGCAGGCCGGCGCGGTCCCAGGCGACGCTCTGCTCGCAGGCGGTGCGAAAGACCCATTCGCCCATCGCGACGATCAGGCCGATCTCTTCGGCGATCGGCACGAATTCGACCGGCGAGACCTGGCCGAATTCGTCGCTGCGCCAGCGCAGCAGCGCCTCCGCGCCGATGATCGCGCCGGTCCGGAGATCGACCTGCGGCTGGTATTCGAGCGACAGTTCCCGGCGCTCGAAGGCGTGCCGCAGCGCCGCCTCGAGGTGGATGCGGCGGCTCGCCCGCTCGCCGACTTCGCGGCTGAAGAAGCCGAGGGCGCCCTCGCTGTGGCCGCAGGCGGCGCGGGCGTGCTCGAGCAGGTCGGCCGCGCTCGACGCGTCGCCCGGGTACATCGCGATGCCGATCTGGCCGGCGCCGAAGACTTCGGTGGTGTCGACCGTCGTCGGCTCGGAGAGCGCGGCGATGATCTTGCCGGCGATGCCGAGCGCGCGCGCATCGTCGATCGCAAGCGCCGGGTCGAGCAGGATCGCGAATTCGCCGTCGCCGAGCTGCGCGATGAGGTCGCCGTCGCGGCAGTTGCGGGCCAGCCGGCCGGCGATCGTCACCGCGAGCGAATCGCCGGCGCGGGTGCCGAGCGCGTGCAGCACCCGGTCGAGCTGCGGCACGCGCAGATAGAGCATCGCCAGGCCGCGTTCGTCGGCCTGCGGCGCCGCGACGGCGGCGGCGGTCCGGTCGAGCAGCAGCGCGCGGGTCGCGAGGCCGGTGACCGGGTGGAAGTTCAGCAGCCTTTCGATCTGCGCCTGCGCATCGGCCTGTTCGGTGATGTCCTGCAGGATCGCGACCGGGCGCAGCGACGTGCCGTCCGCCGCGACCTCGATGATGCCCCGGTGCAGGACCCGGCGCAGGCTGCCGTCCCACCGGATCAGCCCGTGCTGCAGCATGAAGGGCTTGCCCGGCCGGGCGCGCCGCCACTCGGTGAGGACGCGTCGCCGATCGACCGCCGGCACCGAATGCAGGACGCAGAAGAAGCTCATGCGGTCGTTCTCGCCGCCGGCGTCGATCAACGCCTGCGCCCCTTCGGAGAGCGTCACGCGACGGGTCGCGAGATCGAACTCGATCGAGCCGCTGCTGCACAGCAATTCGTGGCTGACGAGCATGCGGGCGCGCCAGGCGGAGAGCCGGTGCGCCTGGGTCAGGTCGCTGACGTCGCTGACCGTCACCAGGTGCGCGAGCCGCCCCTGGTACTGGATCGCACAGCCGTAGATGCGGACGTCGATCGTCGTGCCATCGCGGCGCACGTTGCGCGATTCGTAGGCCGAGTGATGCTGGCCGAGGTCGCGTTCGCGGCGAATCCGGGTGACGCGCTCCTGCTCCTGCGGATGGACGATGGTGAAGAGCAGCGCGCCGGTCAGATCCGCCACCCGGTAGCCGTGCATCTCCGCCAGCTTGCGGTTCACGAACTGGAAGCGCCCGTCCTGCACGATGCAGACGCCGACTTCGGCCTGCTCGACGATCGCGCGGAAATCGAGCGCACCCTCCGGATCGAGCGCCGCGTCCGGCTCGACCGCGAGGCGCAGCAGCGTGCTCGCCGTCTCCGGCAGGTTGACCATCGCGGCCGCTTCCATCGTTGTCCCTCGTTCGCTTCTCACGCCAGGCCTGCCGGCAGCGGCGGCATCAGCACTTCGCCGTTCGGGCCCCACTCGACCTGCGTGATGCCGGGCTCGAGTTCCTCCAGCCGGCGGCGCTCCGCGGCGTCGGGTGCCAGGCGGCCCTCGAGGACCCGGGCCTGGTCGGCGAGCTGGCGCTGCTCGCGGTCGGCCGCCGACTTGGCGAGCGCCTCCAGCACGTCGCTCGCGAGCAGATCGGTCGCCCAGGGCTTGACGACGTAACGGAACACGCCGATGTCGTTGACCGCGCTCATCACCCCGGAGATTTCGGTCGACGCGCTGACGATCATGCGAATCGCGTACGGCTGCAGCTCGCGCACGAAGCGGAGGAACTGGACGCCGTCCATCGCCGGCATGCGGAAGTCCGACATCACCAGATCGAACGCGTGTTCGCCGACCCGTGCGAGCGCCGCGTACGGGTCCGTGAAGGTCTCCATGCGGACCGTCTCGCCGAGCGGCTCGCGCAACGCTCGCCGCAACGCGGAGACCACGTTGGGTTCGTCGTCGAGCAGCAGGATGGATGGCATGCAGATCTCCTCGTCGTCATCGGTGCGGACATTGGGTGATGCACGGTTTTCGGCGTGACGCACCGGGATGGGAAGGTGGCGGAGCGCCGCTTCCATCGTGGTAGAGCCGCCCGGATTGGTGTGGGCGGTATTCCTACG
>CAZZWY010000652.1:0-2421 GCA_964657785.1 uncultured Acetobacteraceae bacterium | reverse complement strand
CAGCACGGACTTCGTCGAAGCCACGCATGACCTGAAGGCCGACGAGACGCTCTTCATCGTTGCCTCCAAGACCTTCACCACGCTCGAAACCATGACCAACGCGAACTCAGCCCGCGCCTGGGCGCTCGCGCAGTTGAAGGACGAAGCGGCCATCGCGAAGCACTTCGTCGCGCTCTCGACCAACGGCGCCGCCGTCTCCAAGTTCGGCATCGACACCGCGAACATGTTCGGCTTCTGGGACTGGGTTGGAGGCCGCTATTCCATGGACTCAGCCATCGGCTTGTCCACGATGCTGGCCATCGGGCCGGACAACTTCAAGCAGCTTCTCGCCGGCTTCCACTCCATGGATGTCCACTTCCGGACGACCGAGTTCTCGAAGAACCTCCCCGTCATCCTCGCTCTGCTGACCATCTGGTACACCGACTTCTTCAACGCCCAGACCGTCGCCGTCCTGCCCTACGAGCAATACCTAAAGCGCTTCCCGGCCTACCTGCAGCAACTCACCATGGAGTCGAACGGCAAGCACGTCACCCTCTCCGGCGCGCACGTCGATTACGAGACCGGGCCGATCTATTGGGGCGAGCCCGGCACCAACGGCCAGCATTCGTTCTACCAGCTTATCCATCAAGGCACGAAGCTTATCCCGTGCGATTTCATCGGCTTCTTCAACACGCTGAATCCTTTAGGTGAGCATCACGCCTTCCTGATGTCGAACGTCTTTGCACAGGCTGAGGCGCTTGCTTTCGGCAAGACTCCCGAAGAACTGAAGGCCGAAAAGGTTCCCGATGCGCTCATCCCGCACAAAACGTTCGAAGGCAATCGGCCCTCGAATGTGATCCTCGCCGACAAGCTCACGCCCGAAGTCCTCGGCAAGCTGGTCGCGCTCTACGAGCACAGCGTCTTCGTGCAGGGCGTCATCTGGCAGATTGACTCGTTCGACCAGTGGGGCGTGGAACTCGGCAAGGTGCTGGCAAACCGCATCATTCCGGAACTTTCGAGCGGCTCTGAACTGAAGCATGACAGCTCTACCAACAAGCTGATTGAGCTTTACCGGGCGAAGAACAAATAGCGCATAAGGCCTCGGAGTGGGTACCACCTCCGGGGCCTCGCTGTTGCCGACGTGGCACAGGCCACGACTGCGCGGAAACGCGTAAGGATCAGTCCGTAGGGTTGGGCGGGAATTTCTGGTAAGTGAGCCGGATGTCGCGGTCGAAGTAGTTGTCGGCGCGGATGGCCGTGGGTGCGGCGAAGCCGACTGCTCCGCCGGCTGCGGCGTAGTCGTCCTGATCGACACCGTCGCCTGAGACGCCGAGGCCGCCTACCAACTTGCCGTCGATGTACAGCGGTGTGCTGCCGGGGAAGAAGACGATGCCGTTCTGGTTGGCGCTCTTCGGCTGGGAGCCGTTGGTGCAGGGATTGTTTATGTCATTCACGAAGAGTGGGTAGAACGGGCCGGGGGCGGTGCCGTCGATGCCTTCGGGATAGAGAGGCTGCGCGGCGAAGTCGAGGGTGCGGTTGGTGATGGCGGTACCTGGCGGCGGGCCCCCGGGGAGGTCGGCGGGGTTGGGTGTGCCGCTGAAGTAGATCACGTTGCGCGACTTGGCTACGGCGACGTCCACGCTGAAGAGGGTGGCGTCGGGCATGCGATAGAGGGCGAGCAGCGAGCCGTCGAGATCGGCGACGGCGATGACGAAGCGGGCGCGCACGCCGACAGGAAGACGGATGGCGGCGCGGGTCAGGTTGCCGGTGGCGACGGTGTTGGCAACGATCTGCTGGACTTGTGCAAGGGTCAGGCCGCCGAGTGTGCTGCCGCGCTCCTGAATGAGGTCACCTTCAGGGGCCGCGCCGGATGAAGGTACTGGCCCGAGCGAGAAGGTACCGGCGGAGTTTCCGGCGAAGTAGCCGTCGGGCATGGTCGTCTGCTTGACGAAGGGAAGCGCGATGCCATTGACCACGACCGCGCCGGGATAGGGAACGATGGGCGTGAAGCCGATGCCGATGGTGCCGACAACGGCGGCGTATTCCACGACGGCGTTGTAGTTCTTCGTCGGATAGGCGGTGACCACACCGATGCCGCCGGCGACGCGATTGTTCTTGAAGATGGGGACGCCGCCGGGATTCACGGCGTCGGGGTCGGAGTCGAGCAGGTCGGCTTTTCCCGTGAGGATGCCGAGGCCCGGTTGGGTGTTGTCATGCAGCAACCGTGGAACGGGAAGGCTCTGGCCGGGCAGGTAGGTGGTATTGAAGCCGCAGCCACGGTTGGTGTTTTCGATGCCGTACAGTGGGCCGGACTCGACGTTGCGGACGCCGGGAGGAAAGTGGATGCCGCTGATGAATCGCACGGTGCGGCTGCCGATGGGTGCCTGGTCGTTGGAGAAGAAGGCAGCGGTACGGGCGAGTGCGGCGGCAACCTCGTCGGCC
>CAZZWY010000651.1:0-2429 GCA_964657785.1 uncultured Acetobacteraceae bacterium | reverse complement strand
CGCGGTGCGCCCTCGCGCCCCCTATCATCAGCGCGCCGCCATGTCCGCCCCCGACCCGCTCAACCCGGCGCAGCTCGAAGCCGTCCACCACCTGTCGGGGCCGTGCCTCGTCCTCGCGGGCGCCGGATCGGGCAAGACGCGGGTCATCACACACAAGATCGCGCGGCTGTTGCAGGCCGGCTACGCGCCGGGGCAGATCGCCGCGATCACCTTCACCAACAAGGCGGCGCAAGAGATGCGTGAGCGCGCCAAGCAGCTCGTCGGGCCGCGTGCCGCGAAGCACCTCGCGATCAGCACCTTTCATTCGCTCGGGGTGCGCATCCTGCGGGCCGAGGGCGCCCGCCTCGGCCTGAAGGAGCAGTTCAGCATCCTCGACAGCGACGACGTGCTCGGCGTGCTCAAGGACGCCGGCGCGAGCACCGACAACGCGTTGGCGCGGCGCTGGCAGTGGATCATCAGCCGCTGGAAGGGCCAGGGCCTGAACGCGGTCCAGGCGGCCGAGGTCGCGGCCGATGCCGACGAGCAAGTTGCCGCGCGCGTGATGCAGCGCTACGAGGAGCGCCTGGCGGCCTTCCAGGCGGTCGACTTCGACGACCTGCTCGTCCTGCCGCACCGGCTCCTGCTGCGGGACGCCGAGGTCCGCGCGAAGTGGCAGGAGCTGCTCCGCTACGTCCTCGTCGACGAATACCAGGACACGAGCGGCATCCAGTATGAAATCCTGAAGGCGCTGGTCGACCATCCGGACGAACGCCGCGCCGGTCTCTTCACGGCCGTCGGCGACGACGACCAGAGCATCTACGGCTGGCGCGGCGCGACCGTCGACAACCTGAAGCGCCTGCCGCAGGACTTCCCGACGCTGCGGGTGATCCCGCTCGAGCAGAACTACCGCTCGACCGGCCATATCCTGCGCGCCGCGAACATGGTGATCGGCAACAACCCGAAGCTCTTCGAGAAAAAGCTCTGGAGCGCGTTCGGCGACGGCGACCCGGTCAGGCGCGTCGAGTGCGACCACGAGGAGCACGAGGCCGAGCGCGCGGTCGCCCGGATCCAGGCGCTGCGGGGCGGCGCCGCGGTCGGCGTCTCGGAGGCGGCCGCCCAGGTCGAGTTGCGAGATTTCGCGATCCTCTACCGCGCCAACCACCAGGCCCGCGTGTTCGAGAAGGCGCTGCGGAAGGCGAACCTGCCCTACAAGGTGTCCGGCGGCCAGAGCTTCTTCGACCGCGCCGAGATCAAGGACCTCTGCGCCTGGCTGCGCCTGCTCGTCAACAACGACGACGACCCGGCGTTCCTGCGCGCCGTCGCGACGCCGAAGCGCGGCATCGGCCACCAGACCCTCGCGACCCTCGGCGAATTCGCCGGCAAGTGGAAGACGAGCCTCTACGAAGCCCTCTTCGCCGAAAGCCTGGCGAGCGTGCTGAGCGCGCGCGCCATCGGCTCGCTCCACGAGTTCGGGCGCTTTGTCAACGACCTCGAATACCGCGCCCGCCACACGACCGGCGCCGAGGACGCGAAGGCGCTGCTGCTCGGCTGGCTCACCGACATCGGCTACGAACAGCACCTGAAGGACGGTGAGGACAGCGAGAAGCTCGCCGCCTCGCGCTGGAGCAACGTCCTCGATTTCGTCGACTGGGTCGCGAAGCGCTGCGGCGGCCAGATCGAGAACGACGGTGGCATCAGCACCGAGGCCGAGAAGAAGAGCGTGCTCGAGGTCGCGCAGACGATCTCGGTGATCATCAGCCTCGCCGAGCGGGGCGACGACCAGAACGTCGTCACGCTCTCGACCCTGCACGCAGCCAAGGGCCTCGAGTGGCCGCACGTCCTGCTGGCGGGTGTCAACGAGGGTCTGCTGCCGTTTCGCAGCGAGGACGACGACATGACCGCCGAGCGGCTCGAGGAAGAGCGCCGGCTGATGTACGTCGGCATCACCCGGGCGAGGACGACGCTCGCCGTCAGCACGCTGCGCCGCAGGAAGCGCGGCCGTGACTTCGTGCAGGGCCTGCCGAGCCGCTTCATCGGCGAGATGAAGCTCGACGAGGTCGTCGCCAAGGAAGACCCGCGCGAGAAGCTGAAGGCACTGCGCGCCGCGGCGCTCGCCCGCGCCGAACTGGCGCGGCTACGGCGCTTCCTCGACAATCTGATCGAGATGGTGCGGATCGACACCGGTGCGCTGAAGCTCGCGCCCGAGGCGATCGACCTGACCGACGCGGTGGCCAGCGCGGTGCACGACCTGCGCGACCTCGTCGGCAGCCAGTCGATCGACCTGGCGGTGCCGCCCGACATGCCGCTCGTGACCGCGGACCCGACGTTGCTCCACCACCTGCTGCTCAACCTGCTGGCGAATGCGGCGACGCATGGCGGCGGGCACATTCGCGTCGAGGGTCGGCGGGTGCCGGGCAAGGTATTGCTGTCGGTGATCGACCGCGGGCCCG
>CAZZWY010000650.1:0-2429 GCA_964657785.1 uncultured Acetobacteraceae bacterium | reverse complement strand
CGTCGGCAAATTCGACGAGGCGGGCGAATGGGTGCACCCGCGAGGGCAGTGGCTGCTGCCCGCCAAGAGCGATCTGTCGGTCGCGCAGATCGCCCGCGTCATCGCGGCGCGCATCGCGAAGTTCCACACCAGCGATCGCATCCGCATGCGCCTGGCGATCCTCGATGCCAAGGAGGTGGTCCTGGGCAAGGCGGTGAAGACGCCGCCGCGACCGGCCTGGTATTGCTCCGGTTGCCCGCACAACACGTCGACGAAGGTGCCCGACGGCAGCATGGCGCTCGCCGGCATCGGTTGCCACGTGATGGCGACCGCGATCTACCCCGAGCACAACAAGACCACGACGCACATGGGTGGCGAAGGCGCGCCGTGGCTGGGGCAGGCCTGGTTCTCGAAGCGCAAGCACGTGTTCGCGAATCTGGGCGACGGCACCTACTACCACTCGGGGTCGCTCGCCATTCGCGCCGCCGTGGCGTCGGGCGTCAACATCACCTACAAGGTGCTCTACAACGACGCGGTGGCCATGACGGGCGGCCAACCCGTGGACGGCCCGATCACCGTGCCGCGCATCGCGAACCAGCTCGCGGCCGAAGGCGTCAAGCGCATCGCGCTGGTCGCGGAAGACCCGACGCGCTGGAAAGACACCTCGAACCTGCCGGTCGACAAACCGGGGCTCAGGTTCACGGTCCATCATCGCGACCAGATGGACGAGGTGCAGCGCGAACTGCGCGAGTTCGAAGGCGCGTCGGTCCTGATCTACGACCAGGTGTGTGCGGCCGAGAAGCGCCGCCGTCGCAAGAAGGGCGAGTTTCCGCCCGCCCGGCAACGCGTCTTCATCAACGAGCTGGTCTGCGAGGGCTGCGGCGATTGCGGCGAGCAGTCGAATTGCACCTCGTTGCTGCCGCAGCCGACGGACTACGGACTCAAGCGCCGCGTCGATCAATCGTCCTGCAACGCCGACTACTCCTGCGTCAAGGGCTTCTGTCCCAGCTTCGTGACGATCGAGGGCGTCAAGCCGCGGAAGATCAAGCCGGTGGCCACCCAGCCGTCCGAGGCCGAGGCGCCGCTGCCGGAGCCGGTGCTGCCCGACCTGACGAGCCTTCACAACATCCTCATCACCGGCATCGGCGGCACGGGCGTCATCACCATCGGCGCGCTGATCGGCATGGCGGCGCACCTGGAAGGCAAGGGCGTCTCGGTGCTCGACATGACCGGCATGTCGCAGAAGAACGGTTCGGTGACGTCGCACGTGCGGCTCGCGCGCGATGCCGCCCAGCTGAAGGCGCAGCGCATCCCGACCGGCGAGGCCGATCTGATCCTGGGTTGCGACATGCTGACCGCCGGCGCGCCCGACGCGGTCGCGAAGATGCAGCCCGGCCGCACCTACGCGCTCGTCAACACCTTCGAGCAGCCGACCGGTGCGTTCACGCAGGACGCCGATTGGGTGTTCCCGACCGAACAGGTGCGCGCCCTGATCGGCGAATCGGTGGGCGACCGGTCCGACTTCTTCGACGCCACCACGCTCGCCACCCGGCTGCTGGGCGACGCGATTGCGGCGAACCTCTTCATGCTCGGCTTCGCCTATCAGAAGGGACACGTGCCCTTGTCGGCGGCGGCTCTGTTGAAGGCGATCGAGATCAACGGCGTGGCCGTCAAGGCGAATCATTCGGCCTTCCGGTGGGGACGCAAGGCGGCGCTCGATCTCGCGGCCGTCATGCGGGCGGCGTCTCCGGCGCAGCCGGTGCTGATGCCGCAGCGCTCGCAGGCGTTGCCGGCGCTGCTCGAGGACCGCGTCGCCTTCCTGACCGCCTATCAGGATGCGGCCTATGCGCAGGACTATCGGGACCTCGTCGAACGAGTGCGCGCCGTCGAGTCGACGCAGCGAGGCACCGAGGTGCTGACCAAAGCCGTGGCCAGCAACCTCTTCAAGCTGATGGCCTACAAGGACGAGTACGAAGTGGCGCGCCTCTACACCGACGGCCGCTTCCTGCAACAGCTCGAGCAGGCGTTCGAGGGCACGCCGCGCCTCAAGTTTCATCTGGCGCCGCCCTCGCTCGGCAAGCACGAGGGCGGCAAGCCCGTCAAGCAGGCGTTCGGGGCCTGGATGCTGCCGGCGTTCAAGGTGTTGGCCCGGCTGCGCTTCCTGCGCGGTACCGCGTTCGATCCGTTCGGGCGGACGGCCGAGCGCCGCCAGGAGCGGCAACTGGTGGCCGACTACCAGGCGCTCGTGGAAGATCTGGTGTCGCGCTTCGACGCCGTCGACTTCGACACGGCGCTCGCGCTGGTTCGACTGCCCGAGCAGATTCGCGGCTTCGGCCACGTCAAGCAGGCGGCGATCGATGCGGCCGCGGTCCGGCGCCAGAGCTTGCTCGCCAGGTTGGGCCGCGGGCGGCTCGCGGATGCTGCCGACGCGTTGCCGAGCGTTTCCGCGG
>CAZZWY010000649.1:0-2445 GCA_964657785.1 uncultured Acetobacteraceae bacterium | reverse complement strand
TCACCTTGGTCTCGATCGGCGCCTTCACCACGTCGACGATCTTCTTCGCCAGGCCGTTGACGAGCGCGTAGACGAGCAGGACGTGAAAGAGGACGACGACGGTGAAGCCGAGGACGTGGCGGCGCGGGTCGGCTTCCTGTTGCGAGTAGTTCACGGGCGCTTCCTCGGATCGCGGCGGTGCGGCGTCAATCGGTCGCGAGGAACCGGATCGACGCTTCGAAGATCCGTCCGCGCGGGTTCTGCAGGTGGGCGTAGTCGCCGCCCCCCGGCACCAGCACGAACGCCTTGTCGTCGGTCGCGAGCGCCTCGAAGAATTTCAGCCGGTCCCAGCCGCCCTGCATGTAGTTCTGCCGGCCGGCTTCCACGCCGTAGAGCATCAGCGTCGGGCAGGCGATGCGGGTCGGGTCGGTCGCGACGCTGCCGTTCGCGTTCTCGCGCCGGATGCCGTTCGGCGAGCGCGGCTCTTCGGCCTCCATGCGGTGGCCGAGCGCGTCCAGCGCCGCGATGTCCATCAGCTCCTTCTCGAGCCGCTCGTAGAAATACTTGTGCGTGTTCGACCACCAGGCGTCGGTGGGCGCCGGCAGCACCTTGTTGCCGCCGCCGAGCGCCGGGTCGAGCAGGACGAGCCGGCCGACCTTGGCGGCCTCGGTTTGCACGTAGCGGCCAGTGATCCTGCCGCCCCACGACCAGCCGAGCAGGTGCGGCCGGACGTGGCCCTGTTCGCTCATCCAGTCGACGACGGCGCCCAGGTCCTCGATCGCCTGCTCGGTCTGCACGCCGAAGGCATCGTGGTTCAGTTCCGACCGCGCATAGCCGCGCACCGAGAAGGTGACGGCGCCGAAGCCGGCGGCCACGAACGCGTCCATCATCGAGTAGTTGGTGCCGCCGGGGAACGAGAAGTCGTACCCCATCTGCCCCGACATGTTGGCACCCTGCACGAGGACGACGGTCTTCGCGGGCCGGCCCGACAGGCCCTTGGTGCGCACCGACAGGCCACCGGCCGGGCCGGGAATCATCAGGTTCTGGGTGTCGTTCATGAATGAGCCCTTCGGGGTGGGCACGAGAGGTGCCGACCGTGTCAATGTAGGCGCCGTTCGAACCGCGTCCCACCCCTGCATCGCTTTCGTTCAGCAGGCGGATACGCGAGCTCGGCGTCAGGGCGGCGCGAGCAGCGCGCCGAGCGCCGCGGCGACCGTCAGGAGGAAGCGGTCGCCGAAGCGCGGGCCGGTGAGCGTCAGCCCGACCGGCAGGCCCGACGGCCCGATAAGTCCCGGCACGTTGATGCAGGGGACCTGCAGCAGGCTCCACATTGCGTTGAAGGCGTAGGGGCCGGTGGCAGCCAGGCCTTGCGGCGCGGTGCCGACGGTGCTCGGCGTGAGCACCGCGTCGAAGCCCGAGGCGAGGGCGTCGAAGCTCGCGCGGCAGCGGGCGGCGAGGTCGTAGGCGGCGAGCAGTTGCGCGGGCCGGATGCTGTCGGCGTTCTCGACCTGGTCGCGAAAGCTCGGGTGCAGCGCCGCGCCGTGCCGACGGTACTCGACCAGGAAGGCGCTGCGGCCCTCGGCGCGCATGATGAGCTGCTGCAGGGCGACGAGGCTGTCGAAGGGTGCCGGCAGGACGAGCTCGTCGACCTCGGCGCCATGGGCGCGAATGCGTTCGATGGCGGTCGCGAACGCGGCCTGCGTCGCCGGCTCGGCGAGCGGCCAGCTCGGCGACGCACACGCCGCGATGCGGGCGCCGCGCCAGTCGAACGCGGCCGGGGCGGCCGCGTCGGCATCGGGGTCGAAGACGTCGAACAGCAGCGCGAGGTCGTCGGCCGAGCGCGCGAACCAGCCGATCGTGTCGAACGACTCGGCGAAGACCTTGGCGCCTTCGCGGCTGACGAGGTTCCACGTCGGCTTCATGCCCCAGACGCCGCAGTACGAGGCCGGGCGGATGATCGACCCGCCCGTCTGCGTGCCGAGCGCGATCGGCACGTGGAAGTCGGCGACCGCCGCCGCCGAGCCGCTCGACGAGCCGCCCGGCGTGTGTCCCTGGCGGTGCGGATTGCAGGTCGGGGCCACCCGGCCGGTGGCGGCGAACTCGACCGTCTCGGTCTTGCCGAAGACGATCGCACCGGCCTCCCGCAGCAGGCCCACGCACGCGGCGTCGATCGCCGGGGCGAAGCCGGCGTAGAGCGGCGAGTTGTACTGGGTCGGCATGTCGGCGGTGAGGATCACGTCCTTCACGCCGACGGGGATGCCGTGCAGCCGGCCGCGCGCCGCCGCGGGCCGCGCGTCGAGTTCGCGGGCCCGGGCGATCACCGCGGCGGGGTCGAGGTGGGCCCAGGCGTGGACCTGCGGCTCGCGCTCGGCCGTGCGCGCGAGGCAGGCCCGCACGAGCGCCTCGGCCGAGAGCGTGCCGGCCTGCAGCGCCGCCCGGGCCTGCCGCGCCCCGAGGCGGGAGGGA
>CAZZWY010000648.1:0-2446 GCA_964657785.1 uncultured Acetobacteraceae bacterium | reverse complement strand
GACCGATTCCGGCGTCACCTGGACGCCGCGCGAAGCGGTCCGGGCCTGGCTCGCGGTCGCGTCGTCGGCCAGCGGCAGCCGGCTCCTCGCGGCCGAATTCGGCGGCACCCTCTACACCTCCGACAACGGCACCACCACGATCGGCACCGGCGGCTACCTGACCGGCAGCCAGTACGACGGCGTCGACCTGATCTATCTCGGCACCGGCATCTTCCTGGTGCGCGACTACACCACCTACTCCGGGACCTTCGGCGCACTTTGAGGCGCGGCTCGTAGAGCGCGGTCGCCGACGCGGCTCGCGACGCGCCGGCACCGCGAGGGGCGACGCGCCGCGGCGCCGCTGTGGCACGATCACGCCCACCGTCGCTCCGCGCCACACCATGCTGCATCCCCAGGCCCGCGCCCTGCTCGACCTCATCGAACGACGCGGTCTCGCGCCGACCCACCTGCTGTCGCCCGTCGACGCGCGAGCCGGGTACCGGGACCGAAGCGCGGCCACGCAGCCGCCGCCGCCCGAGGTGGCCGAAGTGCGCAGGCTCGAGGCACCCGGTCCGAATGGTGCGATTCCGCTGCGGCTCTATCGCCCGCTGGGCGCCGGCACCGCGGGCACGCTGCCGGTGCTCGTCTTCTTCCACGGCGGCGGCTGGGTCATCGGCGACCTCGATACCCACGACACGCTCTGCCGCCAGCTTGCGAATCGTTCGGGCTGCGCCGTCGTCTCGGTCGACTACCGCCTCGCGCCCGAGCACCGCTTTCCGGCGGCCGTCGACGACTGCCTCGCCGCCACCCGCTGGGTCGGCGCGCAGGCCTCGGCGCTCGGCCTCGACGCCACCCGGCTCGCGGTCGGTGGCGACAGCGCCGGCGGCAACCTCGCGGCCGTCGTCGCGATCGCCGCGCGGGACGCGGGCGACCTCGCCGTCGCATTTCAGCTGCTGATCTACCCCGCGACCGACCAGCATCGCAGCGCGCCCTCGCACACCACCAACGGCGAGGGCTACCTGCTGACGCGCGACTCGATGGCCTATTTCACCGGCCACTATCTGCCCGACCCGGCCGGCTACGCCGACTGGCGTGCCTCGCCGCTGCTGCATCCGGACCTCTCCCGCCTGCCCCCGGCGCTGGTCCTCATCGCCGGCTACGACCCGCTGCGCGACGAAGGCGCCGCCTACGCCGAGACGCTGACGGCGGCCGGCAACCGCGCGACCCTCGTCTGCTTCGAACGCGAGATCCACGGCTTCATCCTGATGGGCCGGGTGCTGGACGAGGCCGACAGCGCCGTCACGCTCTGCGCGGCCGAGTTGCGGCAGGCGCTGGCGGCCTGAGAGCGCCGCCAAGCCGCCTCGACGCGGTCAGCCGAGCGCCGACGCCTCGCGACGCCGCGCCCGCCAGGCCCCCAGCAGGACGAGTCCGCCGGGGATCAGGATCGCCGCCCAGATGATCTTGTCCAGATTCGCCTGGACCCACGGCAGGTTGCCGAACGCATAGCCGCAGAGCGTCACGCCGCCGACCCAGAGCAGGCCGCCGCCGATGTCGTAGACGCTGAACTTGCGGTGCGACATGCGCGCGACGCCGGCGACGAAGGGCGCGAAGGTGCGCACGAACGGCATGAAGCGCGCCGCGACGAGCGTGATGCCGCCGTGTTTCTCGTAGAAGGCGTGCGCCTGGTCGAAGGCGCCGCGGTTGAAGAAGCGCGACTGCTCCCACTGGAAGACGCGCGGGCCGACGTGCCGGCCGATCAGGTAGTTGCTCTGGTTGCCGAGGATCGCCGCGGCGGTCAGGAGCGCGATCGAGAGCGGCAGGCTCATCAGGCCGGCGCCGCTCAGCGCACCGACGACGAAGAGCAGCGAGTCGCCGGGCAGGAACGGCATCACCACCACCCCGGTCTCGACGAAGATGATCACGAAGAGCAGCGCGTAGACCCAGGCGCCGTAGGTCTGCACGAAGGAGCGCAGATGAACGTCGACGTGGAGGATGAAGTCGACGATGAAGGCGATGAATTCCATGCGAGCCGATTATCGGGGGCCGCGCGTGGGCGCCGCAGCCACGGTTCGGGGGGTGGCCGCCTGCCGGCTTCCTACAATCGCGCCATGTCCGCCGTGCTCCAGCCGCCTGCTCGCCGCCCGATCCTGGAACTGCCGGGCGAGCTGATCAGCCAGATCGCGGCCGGCGAGGTCGTCGAGCGGCCGGCGTCGGTGGTGCGCGAGCTCGTCGACAACGCGCTCGACGCCGGGGCGACCGAGATCGCGGTGAAGCTCGTCGGCGGCGGCATCCGGGCGATCGTGATCGAGGACGACGGCCACGGCATCCCGGCCGAGGAACTGCCGCTGGCGCTGCGCCGCCATGCGACGAGCAAGATCGCGTCGCTCGCCGAGCTCGAGGGCGTCGCGACGATGGGGTTTCGCGGCGAGGCGCTGGCGGCGATCGCGGCGATCGCCGAACTCGCGTT
>CAZZWY010000647.1:0-2473 GCA_964657785.1 uncultured Acetobacteraceae bacterium | reverse complement strand
GCCGAGGTCGGCGAGGGGCGCCTGCAGGGCGCGGGTGGTGTCGGCCGCGAGGGCGCGCATGGGCGTGAGCCACAGCACGCCGAGCGGCGGTGCCTGCGGGCCGCGCAACGGCACCTTCAGCGCCGCCGCGCGGGCGAGTGCGCCGAACCAGACGGCGTAGGTCTTGCCGGAGCCGGTCGTCGCGTGCAGCAGGCCGCTGCGCCCCGCGGCCATCGCGGCCCAGACGTCGCGCTGGAACGCGAACGGCTGCCAGCCGCGATCCGCGAACCAGGCGTCGGCGGAAAACGCCGCCGCGGCCGAGGTCACCTTGGGTCCTTCCCGATTCGCCCGCTGCGCCTAGGGTGCGATGGCGCAATCCCTCCGCGCAGCGACCTCATGACGCCGTCGTCCGGCCGCGCGGCGCCAGGGAGAGGCGAATCCGCGCGATACGGCCCTCGTGCAGCCGGTCGACGCTCAGCCGCGCGCCATGCCAGTCGACGCCGTCGCCCTCGGCGGCGTCGCGCGCGAGGCTGTCGGTGAGCCAGTCGCGCAGCGTTTCGCCGCCCATCTCCGGCACCGGCAGCTGGAAGAAGCTGAAGGTGTCGGCGAGCGGCAGGTCGGCGTCGAGCGTCAGGCGGCCCTGCACCGCGCGCTGCTCCGGCGGCGGCAGGGCCGCCGGTTGTTCGACCTTCAGGCGCCGCGCGACCCAGCCGAGCGTCGTGCCCTGCAGCAGCAACGAGGCGAGCACGACGAAGAACGCGACGTTGAAGAAGCGGTAGCTGTCCGGCACCTTGTCGAGCAACGGAAAGAGCGCCAGCACGATCGGCACCGCCCCGCGCAGGCCGACCCAGCCGATGAAGGCACGCTCGGCGTTGCCGAACCGCAGCGGCGCGAGGCAGAGCCAGACCGCGAGCGGCCGCGCGACGAAGATCAACGCCGCCGCGATCGCGAGGCTCGGCCAGATGCTGCGCAACATCTCGTGCGGCGATACCAGCAGTCCCAGCAACAGGAACAGCGTCGCCTGCGCCGCCCAGGCGAACCCGTCGAGCGCCGACGACGCCGAATGCGCCGCCGATTCCGCGACCGCCCGCACGCGCATCCCGAAAAGGTAGATGCCGAGAAAGCCGGACCCTTCCGCCAGCCCGGCCGCGGCGAAGACGACGAAGCCGCCGGAGACGATGATCAGCGAGAGCACGCCGCCGTGTTCGACCGTGAGCGGCAGCCGGCGCAGCAATCCCCCCACCGCCCACGCCCCGGCAAGCCCGAGCACGGCACCGATGCCCGCCTGGCGCAGGAAGAGCAGCACGGCCTGGCCGATCCCCGCGTGGGCCTGGATTGTCGCGATCACGGCGAGCGTCAGGAAGACGGCCATCGGGTCGTTCAGCCCCGATTCGAGTTCGAGCGTCGCCGCGACGCGCTCGGCGAGCCGCACGCCGGCCTGTCGCAGCACCGAGAACACGGCCGCCGCGTCGGTCGAACCGACGATCGCGCCGAGCAGGAGGCCGTAGCGCCAGTCGACCCGCATCACCCACACGGCGACACCGCCGACGATCGCCGCGGTCAGCCCGACGCCCACCGTCGCGAGCAGGACTGCCGGGCGAAAGCCGCTTCGAAACGTGCTCATCCGCGTGCTGAGGCCGCCTTCGAGCAGGATCACGGCGAGCGCGGCATTGCCGACCCAGGCCGAGAGCAGGAAGTCCTCGAACTTCAGCCCGACCGGGCCATCGACCCCGACGAGCATCCCGGCGACGAGGAACACCAGCAGGAATGGCAGGCCGAGACGCGCCGACAGCACCCCGGCGAGCAGGCTGGTGAAGGTCAGCAGCCCGCCGGCGAGCAGCAGGAGATAGAGGGTCTGCATTCGAATCGACCTTAGCAGAGGTGTCGCGTCGAGTCGTCGAGTCAGCCGCGGGGCGCGTCCACGGCCGGTCCGGGCACGGTGACGATCCAGCCCTCGAGCGGGTCGATCGCCTCGGGCAGGCCGTGGTTCGGCCGCCCGTTCGCCCACGCCGCCTGGATCAGGCAAAGCACGGCATCGAGCCGGTCGCCGCTCGCGTCGTCGACGAGTTCGGCCCGCAGCAGCTCGCTCGCGTGCAAGCGCAGGCCGAGCCGCGTGCGGCCGTCGAGCAGCGCCTGCACGAGGTCGATGCGGGCACGGCGGCGCTCGGGCGTGTGCTTCGCCGGCTGGTCGCTTTTGTATGACCGGGCACCGAGCAGCTCGCGCGCGAGGAAACCTGGATAGCCTTCGAGGGCGACCCGGGCCGGGTCCCCGGGGTGCAGCCCGGGCAGGTCCATCCCGGACGCGATCAGCAGCGGCACGCCGGCGTGCAGCATGTAGGCGACCGGCGGGTTCACCCACTTCATCGACGGCGACGAGCCGGCCGGGCGGTCGGCGGCGCGGTGCGCGAACTTCGCGCCGACCGGCCGCGCCGCGCAGAATGCGGCGAAGGTCGCCCGGATCTCTTCTCTCGACAGCGCAGCGTAGTGCTGCATC
>CAZZWY010000646.1:2050-2477 GCA_964657785.1 uncultured Acetobacteraceae bacterium | reverse complement strand
ACCGCGAAATTTCTTGCGGCCATTGAACGGCAGCTTGAGCGTGAGCTCGACCTGCTCCCCGACGAAGCGGGCGTAATCCGCGCCCTTCTTCAACGGCCGGTCGAGCCCGGGCGACGACACTTCGAGACGTTCGTAGGTGCAGCCCTCGACCTCGAGCACGTGCTGCATCTGCCGCGTGACCCGCTCGCAGTCGTCGACCGTGATGAAGCGCTCTGGCGCGGTCTCCAGCGGCTCCCCGGGCACATGATCGATATAGACACGCAGCAGCCCGCCGGCGCTCATCGAGGCGTCGACAAGGTCGTAGCCGAGACCGCTGACGGTCCTCTCCACGGCGTTCTGCCAGTTCATCAATCTAGATCGACCTCCCCCATCTCACCCTCCGGCCCTTGGGCGTAATCTCTTGCCGCGCTCACTAGCCCCTAGCCCC
>CAZZWY010000646.1:0-2040 GCA_964657785.1 uncultured Acetobacteraceae bacterium | reverse complement strand
GACCAAAAAAAATTGGGCTGGAAACATCCGCCCAATCTGCTACGCCCAAGTTTCCGGGGAAAAGGAGATTCTACTCCGGCCCCCTCGCCCCGACAAGACCGGCGAGGTGCGTCGCCGACGGGCCGCACCCCCGTGCCAGAATCGGCGGGATCGCCATCCACCGGAGACACCATGGGTTTTCTCGCCGGCAAACGCTTCCTGATCACCGGGGTGCTCTCGAACCGGTCGATCGCCTACGGCATCGCCCGGGCGTGCCACCGCGAAGGTGCGCAGCTCGCGTTCAGCTACGTCGGCGAGCGCTTCAAGGACCGGGTGGCCGACTTCGCCGCCGAGTTCGACTCCACGCTGATCTTCGATTGCGAAGTCTCGAGCGATGCGCAGATCGACCAGCTTTTCGTCGATCTCGCCGTGGCCTGGCCGCAATTCGACGGCTTCGTCCATTCGATCGGGTTCGCGCCGAAAGAAGCGATTTCCGGTGACTTTCTCGAGGGCCTGACGCGCGAGTCGTTCCGCATCGCGCACGAGATTTCTGCCTACAGTTTTCCGGCACTCGCCAAGGCCTGCGCGCCGATGCTGCGGCCGGGTTCGGCACTGCTGACGCTGAGCTACCTCGGCGCGCTGCGCAGCATGCCGAACTACAACACCATGGGCCTGGCCAAGGCGTCGCTGGAGGCGAGCGTGCGCTATCTCGCCGCGTCGCTCGGGCCGAAAGGTGTGCGGGTCAACGGCATTTCGTCGGGGCCGATCAAGACGCTCGCGGCGTCCGGCATCAAGGGCTTCGGCAAGATGCTGGAGGCCTCTGCCCGGTCGCCGCTCGGGCGCAACGTGACGATCGACGACGTCGGCAACGCCGCTGCGTTCCTGCTGTCCGACCTCGCGTCCGGCATCACGTCGGAGATCACGTATGTCGATGGCGGCTTCAGTCAGGCGCTGCCCGGCGGGTTCGGCGATGGCTGAGACGCCGCTCTCGCCCCCCGCCGGTGCGGTGGCCACCGACACGACGCCGCGGGCGCCGCGACCGGCCCGGTTGCTCGGCGACGTCGGCGGCACCCACACGCGTTTTTCCTGGCAGGAGGCCGACGCCGCGCCGCTCGTCGACACCGTGACGCTGTCGAGCGCCGACTACCCGACCCTCGCCGAGGCGATGCGCGCCTATCTCGCGCGGGTCGGACGCCAGGCGCCGCCCTGGTGCGCCTTCGGCATCGCCAACCCGATCACCGGCGACGCCGTCCGGATGACGAACCACGACTGGTCGTTCTCGATCCGGGGCCTGCAGCAGGAGATGGGCTTCGAGCGTCTGGTCGTGATCAACGACTTCACGGCGCTGGCGCTCGCCCTGCCCGCCCTCGGCGCGTCCGACCTGCGCCAGCTCGGTGGCGGCGCGGCGGCGATGGGCTCGGCGATCGGCCTCATCGGACCCGGTACCGGCCTGGGCGTGTCCGGCCTGCTGCCGGCCGGGGCGAACCAGTGGATACCGTTGCAATGCGAAGGCGGCCATGTCAGCCTGGCCGCCTCGAACGAACGCGAAGCCGCCGTGATCGGCGTGCTGCGCGAAGCGTACGGCCACGTGTCGGCGGAACGGGCGGTGTCGGGGGTGGGGCTCGAGGCGCTCTTCAAGGCGGTCTGTCGGCTCGACGGGCGCGCGCTCGATGCACCCTGGCCCGCGGCCACGATCAGCGAGCGCGCGATCGCCGGAAGCGACCCGCAGGCCGTCGAAGCGCTCGACCTCTTCTGCGCCTTCCTCGGCAGCGTGGCCGGCAACCTCGCCCTGACGCTCGGTGCGCTCGGCGGCATCTACCTCGGCGGCGGCATCGTGCCGCGGCTCGGCGACACCTTCACCCGCTCGCGTTTTCGGGACGCGTTCGAGGCCAAGGGACGGTTCCGGGACTACCTGGCCGCGATCCCGGTGTTCATCATCGAGGCCGACGTGTCGCCGGCGCTGCTCGGCGCGTCCCGGGCGCTCTGACGCGGACGGGGGCGATCAAAACGCCTCCCAATCCTGCTCCGCACCCGCGGCCACGCTGGTCTTCGGCGCGCTGG
>CAZZWY010000645.1:0-2483 GCA_964657785.1 uncultured Acetobacteraceae bacterium | reverse complement strand
CACTCGCCGACTGCAGCTGCGCTTCTGCCGCCCGCACGTCCGGCCGGTGCTCGACGAGCGTCGAGGGCAGCGTGAGCGGCAGCTCCTGCGGCAGCTGCAGCGCCGCCAGATCGAAGCGTGCGGCGATCTCGTCGCTCGGGTAGCGGCCGGCCAGCGTCGTGAGCAGGATGCGCTGCAGCGCGAGCTGCTTCTCGAGCGGCGGCAGCGTCGCCTCGGTGTTCGCGAGGAGCGCCTCCTGGGCGCTGACGTCAGCCGCGCCGACCGCGCCGAGCGCCGCCTGGCGCCGCGTGCTGTCGAGCACCTCGCGCTGCGCGGAGACGATCGCCCGCGTCGCGTCGCGCTGCGCCCGCAGGCTCGCCTCGGTGATCGCGGCGACGACGACGTTGGCCGTGAGCGTGAGGTAGGTCGCCTCGAGCTGGAAGCGCTGGAGTTCTGCCTGCGCCTCGGCGGATTCGACCTGCCGGCGGGTCGCGCCGAAGACGTCCGGCGCGTAGGAGACGCTGACCTGCGCGGTCACGAGGTTGTAGTAGGTCGCGCCCGAGGCCACAGGGCTCGCGACCGCGTCGGCGATGCGCTGGCGCGACGGCGAGAAGCCGAGGGTGGCGTTCGGGTAGAAGGCGGCGCGCTCGGCCAGCGTCGTCTCGCGGGCCGAACGCAGCGCCGCGCGGGCGGCCTCGAGCGTCGGGTTGCGGGCGATGCTGGCGGTGACGAGCGCGTCGAGCGGCTCCGAATGAAAGGCCTGCCACCACGCGGCCGGTATGTCTTGCCCCAGCGCGAGCCCTTCGCCCGGTGCGCCGAGCGCGTCGGCCGTGTACCTCTCCGGCAGGTCGAGCGCGGGGCGCACGTACGCCGGGCCGGCGGCGCAGGCGCCGAGCAGCAAGGCGAGCGAAAGCGGAAGCAGGCGCATCGAGGCTGCGATTTTGCCGCAGGCCGCCTCCTTCGGCGAGTGCTCGTCCGGGCGCATCATCGGTCGCGCCGCCGGCGGCGTGTGCCCCAGCGCCGGGTCTCGATGAACTGCTCGAGGGCGAGGTAGAGCGTCGGCACGATGAAGAGCGTGAGGAAGGTCGAGACGACCAGCCCGCCGACGACCACCGTCGCGAGGCCGCGCTGCACGTCGGTGCCGACGCCGGTCGCGAGCGCCGCCGGCAGCATGCCGATCGAGGCGACGGTCGCCGTCATCAGCACCGGCCGCAGCCGCTCGGTCGCGCCCTCGAGCACCGATTCGCCGAGCGGCAGGCCTTCGCCGCGCACGCGCCGGAAGTTCGCCACCATGATGATGCCGTTCTGGATCGACACGCCGAAGAGCGCGATGAAGCCGACGGCGGTCGCGACGTTGAGCGTCTCGCCGGCGAGGTGCACCGCGATCAGGCCGCCGAGCATCGCCATCGGCACGACGCCGAGGATCAGCGCGACATGGCGGATCTTGCCGAACTGGAAGAAGAGCAGCACCGCCATCAGTCCGACGACGATCGCGAGCGAGAGCACCAACCGCTGCTGCGCGCGGCGCTGGTTCTCGAACTGGCCGGCCCACTCCAGCCGGACGCGGCTCGCGTCGAAGGAGATTTCCTTCGCGATGCGCTGTTGCACTTCTTCGAGGTAGGACGCGAGGTCGCGGCCGCGGTTGTCGACCCGCACCGTGATCTGGCGTTCGCCGTGCTCGTGCGAGACGGTGCTCTCGCCGGTCGCGAGGCGCACGCGCGCGACTTCGCCGAGCGGGATCATCGCGCCGGCCGAGCTCTTCAGCTGCAGCCGGCCGATCGCCTCGGTACCGGCCTTGGCATGGGGCGGGAACTTGACCCCGACGTTGTAGGTCCGGTCGCCGACATAGACGGTGATCACCGGCGCGCCGCCGAGCCCGGTCTGGATCAGCGTGGCGATGTCGCCGACGTTGACGCCGAGCCGCGCTGCGGCCTCGCGGTCGGCCTCGATCACCACCTGCGGGATCGGCGGCTCCTGGAAGAGAGAGGCCGAGGCGGTGCCGCGCACGTCGTGCAGCAGGTCGACGATGCGGTCGCCGAGGTGCCGCGCCTCCTTCAGGTCGTCGGCGTAGATGCGCAGCACCAGCGGGCTGTGGGCGCCGCCGACGGCATCGTTGACGCCGTCGATGATCGGCTGGCTGATGCCGACGTCGAAGCCCGGCATCTGCGCGAAGCGCTGGTTGAGCGTCCGGACGAACGCCGCCTTGTCGACGCCCGCGGGCCACTGGGCATAGGGCTTCAGGCCCACCGGCACCTCGATGTGGGAGGGTGTCCAGGGGTCGGTGCCGTCGTCGTTGCGGCCGAGTTGCGTCACCACGTAGGCGACTTCCGGGTAGCCGAGCAGCACCCGGCGCAATTCGGTCGCCATGCCGCTCGCGGTGTCGAGCGAGAGGCCGGAGGGCAGTTGCACCTGCAGCCAGAGCGCGCCTTCGTCGATGTCGGGCAGGAACTCGCGGCCGGCCGTGGCCCCGAGGCCGACCACCGCCGCGAGCGCGAGCGCCGCGG
>CAZZWY010000644.1:0-2496 GCA_964657785.1 uncultured Acetobacteraceae bacterium | reverse complement strand
CACCACGTGTCGAGCGCCGTCCGCGTCGCCGGCAAGACCGTGGCGTCGGCGCGGGGTGAAACCTCGAGGCATTCGACGCGACCGGCCACGGGTGCCGGTGTCAGCGCCGCTGCGGCAAGGCCGTCGGCCAACCCGGGTGAAAGCAGATAGCCCGCCACCTCCACGGGCGATCCGGCGGCGAGCCGCCCTTTCAGGTCGTCCATCACCCCCTTGGCCGAGCCGCTCGCCATCTCGCCCGCGACTCGCAGGCGCAGGAACTGCTGAAGCAAGGCACGCCCCGAGGTCGCCGGCTGCCAGAAGAGGAAGTTGCACGGCAAGTCCGACCGTGCGGCGGCCTCCGCCGCCAACAGGCACCCGGCGCGCAGGCCCCAGAGCCACAACGGCGCGGCGTCCTGCTCGGCCAGCCATCGGGTGCCGCGGCGGACGTCGTCGACCCAAGCCGACCACGTCGCTTCGCGGAAGTCGCCGCTGCTGTCGCCGCAACCGGCGAGGTCGATCTGCAGCACGCGATAGCCGGCCCGGGCGAACGCGCGGGCCTGCAACGCGGCCATGCGGCGCGACTTGTTCATCTCCTCCGCGAAGGGGTGGACGTAGACGATCTGGCCTCTGCAGGCGACGCCTCTGGGGAGGTGGTGGACCCAGAAACGCTGATCCCCCGGCGCCTCGCCGGTGTCTTGGAAGAACACCTCGACCGCGGCCACCACGATCCCCGTCAGGCGGCCGTTTTCGCGCTGACGAAGTCGACCAGATTTCCCACCGTCGCGAAGGTCTCGCCTTCGATGTCGTCGTCGTCGACGACGATGCCGAAGCGTTCCTCGAGGCTCGTGATCAGCGTGACGACGGCCATCGAATCGAGTTCCGGCACGGCGCCGAGCAGATGCGTCTGGCGAGTGAAGGTCGACGAGCGTCCATTCAGACTCAACACCTCGTCGAGGACGCGGAGCACCTCGCGCGTCATATCCATAGAACCTCCTGAGCGGGGTCGTGAAGCGACGGCCGAGCGATACCTCGATGCGCCGCGCACTCCAATTCGAGACGCGCGCAGGGCGCCGTACGTCTCGCTCGAAGCAAAGAATTCTAGGGTGGATCCCCTTGCTTTCCCCCCGGCGTTCTCGTGCGGAACTTGGCGGAACCCGGCTTTGGCGGCCCCTTGCCTCGAGGCCTCGCGGCAAGGGCGCGTGCGATACTTTTTTGACGCCCATCTCGCCTTCGCGGCGCTTCTTCGAATGCCTGATTCCACGCTGCTGCACGAGCTGATTTCGAACGCCGCCGACCGCCGCCCCGATGCCGTTGCGATGACCGCCGGCGGCCAACGCATCGCCTACGACGAGCTCCACGACCAGGTCGCCCGATTCGCGTCGGCGTTGCTCGAGGTCGGCGTCGGCCGGGGCGAGCGGGTCGGCATCTACCTCGAGAAGCGCTTCGAGATGGTGGTCGCGTGTTTCGGCAGTGCGGCGGCCGGCGCGGTGTTCGTGCCGGTCAACCCGTTGCTCAAGGCCGAGCAGGTGGGCTTCATCATGGCGGACTGCGACGTGCGGGTGCTCGTCACGTCGGCGCAACGGCTCGCGACCCTCGACGCCGTGCTGGCGGCCTGCCCGGGCCTTCGCCAGGTGCTGGTGATCGATGCGGCCGAGGTGGCTGCGCCGTCGCCGGTCGCCACGGCCGACTGGTCGCAGGCGCTGCGTGCGGCGAGGTCGCGCCCGTCGCACCGCGTCATCGACACCGACATGGCCGCCATCCTCTACACCTCGGGCAGCACCGGCAAGCCGAAGGGGGTGGTGCTCTCGCATCGCAACATGGTCGCCGGCGCGAAAAGCGTGGCGACCTATCTCGACAATCGGGCCGACGACACCCTGCTCGCCGCCCTGCCGCTTTCCTTCGACGCCGGTTTCAGCCAGCTCACGACGGCGTTTCACGTCGGCGCGCGCGTCGTGCTCCTCAATTACCTGATGCCACGCGACGTCCTGAAGGCGATGGAGCGCGAGGAGGTCACGGGCCTCACGGCCGTCCCGCCGCTCTACATTCAGCTGACGCAGCTCGACTGGCCGGCGTCGATCGGCGAGCACCTGCGCTATTTCGCCAACACCGGCGGCCGGATGCCGCGCGAGACGCTCGGTCTGCTCAGGCGCCAGGTGCCGAAGGCCCGGCCGTTCCTGATGTACGGCCTCACCGAAGCGTTTCGGTCGACCTATCTGCCGCCGGAGGAAGTCGACCGCCGACCGGATTCGATCGGCAAGGCGATCCCGAACGCCGAGATCCTGGTGTTGCGCGACGATGGATCGCCGTGCGGCGTCGACGAACCCGGCGAACTGGTGCACCGCGGTGCGCTCGTCGGGATGGGCTACTGGAACGATGCGGAGAAGACCGCCGAGCGCTACAAGCGCCTGCCGACCGGCACGCCCGGTCGCGAAGCCGGCCTGCAGTTGCCGGAGGTCGCCGTGTTCTCCGGCGACACGGTGCGTCAGGACGCCCAAGGATTCCTCTACTTCATCGGCC
>CAZZWY010000643.1:0-2498 GCA_964657785.1 uncultured Acetobacteraceae bacterium | reverse complement strand
CGTAGGTCAGCGCATCGCAGAGGATCAGCCGCCCCTCGGCGTCGGTGTTGAGGATCTCGATCGTCTGGCCCGACATGCTGGTCACCACGTCGCCGGGCTTGACCGCATTGCCGGCCGGCATGTTCTCGCACGACGGGATGATGCAGACGAGGTTGACCTTGGGCTTGAGTTCCGCCACCGCCCGCAGCGTGCCGAGGACGCTCGCGGCGCCGCCCATGTCGTACTTCATCTCGTCCATGTCGGCACCGGGCTTGAGCGAGATGCCGCCGGTGTCGAAGGTGATGCCCTTGCCGACCAGCACCACCGGCGGCTTGGACTTGCCCGCACCGTCGTAGCGCGCGACGATGAACCGCAGCGGCTCCGCCGAGGCCTGCGCGACCGACAGGAACGATCCCATGCCGAGCTTCTCGCAATCCTTTCGGTCGAGCACCTCGACCTTGAGGTCGTGATCCTTGCCAAGCTTCTTTGCCGCGTCGGCGAGATGCGTCGGCGTGCAGTGGTTGCCGGGCCGGTTCGCCCACTCGCGCGCCAGCTCGACGCCGGCGGCAATCGCCTGACCGCGTTGCAGCCCCTGCTGCACCGGCTTCGCATCGGCCTTGCTGCAGAGCACGCTCACCCGGCCGAGCGACGAGGCAGCCGGCGCGCTCGGTTTGGTATGTCGGTACAGATAGGTCGCATCGCCGACCGCGGCGACCAGCGCTTCGGCGAACGCGTCGGTGACCTGCAGCCCGGCTGCCAGGCCGATGGCGACATGCTTCGCGCCGCTGTTCTTGACCAGCGCCAGGCCGTTCGCGACCGCCGACTTGAACGCCTTCGGCGACTGCGAGCCGGCGACCGCGAACACGAGGCGCGGCGCCTCGATGCCTCTCGGCCGGTGCAGGTAGAGGCACTTGCCCGTCTTCAGGACGAGATCGCCGTGTGCGACGGCATCGGCGAGCGCTGCGGCGACCGGCGCATCGAGCGGCGTGTCGGCCGCGTCGGCAAAGACGATCAGCAGCAGTGCGTCGCAAGCCTGGGTCGAGAGCGCGTCGGGCGAAGCGACCTGGTGGCGAAAGTCCATAATCGATGGTCCTGCGGGTGGTCCTGCGGGGTGGTTCCAGGAAGGCTGCTCCGGCGTGGGCGGCAGGGCCGATGGCGCAGGAACTCAACCGACGATGTTATTCGATTCCACCTTGCGCAGAGACCTCACCCGGAACTTCGGTGCGACGCTGATCGTCATCGTCACCATCGTGGTCACCATGATGCTGATCCGAACGCTCGGCCAGGCAGCGGTCGGCGAAGTCGCGCCTCAAGACGTGGTGCTGCTGCTCGGCTACATCGCGCTCGGTCAGCTGCCGACGATGCTGACGCTCTCGCTCTTCATCGCGGTCGTCTCGACCCTTTCGCGCATGTACCGCGACAGCGAGATGACGATCTGGTTCTCGAGCGGCATCGGTCTTGCCCGGTTCCAGCAGCCGATCGTGCGGGTCGCCTGGCCGGTGCTGCTCGTGATCGGCGCGCTCTCGCTCTTCGTCTGGCCGTGGCAGAACCAGCGCAGCGTCGAACTGAAGGAGCGCTTCGAGCGCCGCTCCGATCTCTCGCGCGTCGCGCCGGGTCAGTTCCAGACCTCGGTCGACGGCACGCGCACCTTCTTCATCGACCGCGACGCCGCCGACGTGCGGGTCGGCCGAAATGTCTTCATCCTGCAGAAGCTGCCCGACGCCGAATCGGTCACCACCGCCGCGAGCGGCCGGATCGTGGTGCAGGGCGACGACCGGTTTCTCGTGCTCGATCGCGGTCAGCGCAACGAGGAAAACCTGCGCACCTCGGAGAAGACGCTCGCCCGCTTCGGAACGTATCGCGTCGCGGTCGGCGAGCGAATGCTCTCGAAGATGGACGACCTGCCGCCCAAGGCCCGCGCCAGCATCGACCTGCTGCGCCTGCCCACGCCGCGCAATCTCGGGCAACTCGCGTGGCGGATCGGGCTGCTGCTCGGCGCGGTGAACCTGTTGCTGCTCGGGATCGGCCTCTCGACCTCGAACACCCGCCGCGCGAACAACTGGAACCTGCTCTTCGCCCTGCTCGCCTTCGCGGTCTACTACAACCTCATCAACCTGTCCGAAGCCTGGATCGCTTCGGGCAAGGCGAGCATGGCGACCGTGATGGTCGGCGCGCACGGCGGCGCGTTCGTCCTGGCCATGGCCCTGCTCTGGTGGCGCGAGCACGGCAACGCCGGCCCCGGCTGGGCGCGAATCCGCTCGTCGCTGCGCCGGTCGCCTTCGTCCCTGAAGACGTCATGAAGACCGTGCGGCGTCTCTTCTACGGCGACATCAGCGGCGCGGTCGCGTTCGTCGCGTTCGCCTTCCTCTCGCTTTCCTTCTTCATCGACTTCGTCGACGAGCTCGGCGAGGTCGGCAGCAGGGGCTACACGAGCTGGAACGCGGCGAGCTATTCGCTGCTGCTGCTGCCGGGGCACTTCTACGAGGTCGCCCCGATCGCGGTGCTGATCGGCACGATCT
>CAZZWY010000642.1:0-2522 GCA_964657785.1 uncultured Acetobacteraceae bacterium | reverse complement strand
GGGTCGAACTGCTCGCGAGCAAGTCGAGCGGCACGCCGAACGTCGCCTCGCTCAACGTCATCCGCGCCGAAGGCCAGGGGTTCAAGGAACTCGACGAAGTGCTCGTCGTGCTCCACCTGGCGCAGGCGCAGCGCCTGATCTACGGCAAGGCCGCGCCGAAGGTGACCTCGCTGATGCTGCAGCTGCGCCATTCGGGCCAGGTCGCGGCGGCGCGGGCGCGGCTCGAGCAGCTGCTGCCGACGCTCGCGACCAAGCAGCCGCTCTCGGTGCTCGACTACAAGACGCTCAACCCGTTCTTCACCCAGACGCTGCAGCTCTTCGACACGATCTTCGGCTTCATCTTCGCGCTGATCGGCGGCATCGTGCTCTTCACCGTCAGCAACACGATGAACACCGCGGTCGTCGAGCGCACGGTCGAGATCGGCACCTTGCGCGCGATCGGCCTGCGGCGCGGCGGCATCCGGGCGCTGTTCGTGCTCGAAGGCCTGCTGCTGGGGTTTTCGGGGGCGCTGCTCGGGGTCGTCGTCGCGCTCGTCGCGGCCTTCGTCATCAACCACCTCGGCCTCACCTGGCTGCCGCCGGGGAGCGCCGAACCGCTGCCGCTCACGCTGCGGGTCTGGGGCGAGACGAAGATGATCGCCGGCACCACCGTCGGCCTGATCGCGATCGCGGCGGTCTCGGCCTGGTGGCCGGCCTACCGCGCCGCGCAGCTCGGCGTCGTCGACGCGCTGCGCCACGTCTGAAAGGAATCGAACGATGAGAGTCCACCGCCTGAGCGCGCTGCTGCCGCTCGTCTTCGCGACGCTGACGGCCGCCGCCGCGCCCGATGCGCAGCAGATCCTCGCCGCCAGCGATGCGATCCGTAACCCCGGCCGGCCGTTCAGCGCGACCGTCACGCTGACCGAGTTCCAGGCCGGCAAGCAGGTCGACACCAGCACCTTGATGACCTACTCGCGAGCCCAGGAGCAGGGCGGCCAGTTCGCGAGCCTGATCCGCTTCGTGCTGCCCGCGCGCGACGCCGGCAAGCTGATGCTGAAGAACGGCAACGACCTTTGGTTCTTCGACCCGAGCACCAAGGCGAGCGTGCGCCTCTCGCCGCAGCAGCGGCTGATGGGGCAGGCCTCCAACGGCGACGTCGTCACCGTCAACCTGGCGAAGGACTACCAGGCGAGCCTGCTCGCCGAGGAAGAGGTCAAGGACGGCGAGGGGCACGTGCGCAAGAGTTACAAGCTGGGCCTCGCGGCGAGCAGCCCGGAGGTGACCTACACGACGATCGAGCTCTGGATCGACGCCGAGAACGATCGCCCGATCAAGGCGCGCTTCCTGGCCGAATCCGGCCGCCTGCTCAAGACGGCGTACTACCGCAAGTACGCGCCGCAGCTGGGCGTCGAGCGGCCGACCGAGACCGTCATCATCGACGGCCTGAACCCGCAGTCGGTGACCCTGATGCGCTTTTCCGACTACACCGCCCGCGCCGTGCCCGACACCTGGCTGCAGCGCGACTACCTGCCCCGTTTCCAGCCGGAGTGACGCCGTGCCCGCCGACCTTCGCCGCCGCTCCCTCCTCATCGCCTGCGCCACGGCCGCGATGCTGCCGGGGGCGCACGCCGCCGACGCCGATCCGGATGCCGACGCGCTCTCGCTCAGCAGTGCCCCGGCCGAGCCGCCGAAGCCGGCCGGCGCGTCGGAGAACAAGCTCTTCGTCGAAGGCGCGCTCGGCGTCGGCGAGCCGCGCGACGGCTCGGGCCGCCACAGCCTGCGGCGGCTCTCGCTCGACTTCATCCACGCCGGCAGCCTCGCCCCCGGGTGGCGCGCAGTGCTCTCCGACCGGATCGACTACCTGCGCCCCCGCGACCCGCTGGTCGAGACCAGCCAGGGCACCGTCAACAGCCTGCGCGAGGCGTACGTGAGCTGGCAGCAGCCGGACGGCCACACCGCCGTCGACGTCGGCCGCATGAACCTGCGCTACGGGCCCGGCTACGGCTACAACCCGACCGACTTCTTCCGCGACGACAGCCTGCGCGTCGTCACGACGACGAACCCGCTGACCCAGCGCGAGGACCGCCTCGGCACCGCGGTGCTGCGGGCGCAGCGGCTCTGGGGCGGCGGCTCGCTCGCGGTCGCGTACTCGCCCAAGCTCGGCAGCGGCCCGACCACGGCCGGCGAAAGCCTCGACCTCGGCGCGACCAACCACCGCCACCGCGGCCTCATCGTCCTCGGCAACCAGTGGTCGGACCGGCTCAGCAGCCAGTTGTTCGTCTACAAGGAGGCGGGCGAGCGGACCCAGCTCGGCGCCAGCCTCACCGCCGCGGCCGGCGCCGCGACGGTGCTCTTTGTCGAGGCGTCGCGCGGGCGCGAGCCGGATCTGCTGAGCCGTGCCGCTGCCGCCGCCGCCACGCCGCTGCCGGGCGCCGGGGCGACGCGCTCGCGGAACACGCAGCGGATCTCGACCCCGGCGATCGAGCCGAACAGGTGCGTCTCCGCGCCCGTCGGTTCGACGACCTCCACCACATAGGGAAAGC
>CAZZWY010000641.1:0-2524 GCA_964657785.1 uncultured Acetobacteraceae bacterium | reverse complement strand
CGGCCTCCCTGAAGAGCCGCCGCTCCTCGGCCCGATCGAGGCGCAGCATCGCCGCGGCGACGCCGGCGCGGCCGCGCAGGTGCGCACCGAGCGCGACGTTCTCGAGCACCGTCATGCCCGGAATCATCTTGACGTGCTGGAACGTCCGCGAGACGCCGCGCTTCGCGATCTCGCGCGACTTCAGGCTGCCGACCGACTCGCCGCGCAGCGTCACGGCACCGGCGCTCAGCGGCAGCACGCCGGTGACCAGGTTGAAGGTCGTCGACTTGCCGGCGCCGTTCGGGCCGATCAGGCCGACGATCTCGCCGGCGCGCACCTGAAAGCTCACGTCGTTGACCGCCACCAGGCCGCCGAACTGCTTCCTCGCCTGCTGCACGTCGAGCACCACTTCGCCGAGCGGCGGCTTTGGCCGCTCGGGCAGCGCCTCGGCATCCTTCCAGTCGACCTTGCGCCGGGCGTGGGGCAGGCGACCCTCGATGAACGCCCAGATGCCGTCGCGGGCGTACTGCAGCACCAGGATCAGCAGCACGCCGAAGACGATGACCTCGTAGTTGCCGCTGCCGCCGAGCAGCCGCGGCAACCAGACCTGGAGCTGGTCCTTCAGGATCACGACGACGCCCGCGCCGACGAGCGCGCCCCAGACGTGGCCGACGCCGCCGAGCACCGCCATGAAGAGGTACTCGATGCCCATGTTCAGGCCGAACGGCGACGGATTCACCGTGCGCTGGAAATGCGCGAAGAGCCAGCCCGAAACGCTCGCCATCAGCGCCGCGAGCACGAAGGCGGTCACCTTGGTGCGGTAGGTGTCGACGCCCATCGCCTCGGCCATCGTCGTGCCGCCCTTGACCGCGCGCAGCGCCCGTCCGACGCGGGAATCGAGCAGGTGGATCGTCGCCACCGCGATCAGCACGACGAGGCTCCAGAGCAGGTAGAAGAAGCTGCGGCCGGTGCCGAGCGCGATGCCGAAGAAGCGCAGCGGCGGCACGCCGAGCAGGCCGTCGTACTTGCCGAGGAAGTCGAGATTGCCGAGCAGGTAGAAGAGCGAGAGCCCCCAGGCGATGGTCGCGAGCGGGAGGTAATGGCCCGACATCCGCAGCGTGACCCAGCCGAGCAGGAGCGCGCCGACGAAGGTGAACGCCAGGCCGATCCACACCGTGAGCCACGGCGAGACGCCGTGCGTCACCGAGAGATAGGCCGCGGTGTAGGCGCCGATGCCGACGAAGGCCGCCTGCCCGAACGAGGTCAGCCCCGCGACGCCGGTGAGCAACACCAGCCCGACGACGACGATCGCGTAGAGGCCGATGTAGTTGGCCTGGGTGATCCAGAACTCGGGGACCGGCAGCTGCGGCAGCAGGGCCAGCACGACGACGAAGGCGATGAAGAAGGCGCGACGCATCACGACTCCTCCTCGTCGTCATGCCCCTGCTGGAAGCTTCGCCAGAGCAGGACGGGGAGGATGACGGTGAAGACGATCACCTCCTTGAACGCACTCGCGTAGAACGAGCCGAAGCTCTCCAGCAGGCCGACGAGGACCGCCCCGGCCGCCGCGGCCGGGTAGCTCGCCAGGCCGCCGAAGATCGCGGCGACGAAGCCCTTCAGGCCGATCAGGAACCCCGAGTCGTAGAAGAGCGTCGTCGTCGGCCCGATCAACAGGCCCGAGAGCGCACCGATGAACGCCGCCAGCGCGAAGCTCAGCTTGCCGGCACCCGACGTCGAGATGCCCATCAGCCGGGCGCCGAGCCGGTTGACGGCGGTCGCGCGCAACGCCTTGCCGCGCAGGGTCCGTTCGAAGAAGAGAAAGAGCGCGGCGATCAGCGCGATCGACACCATGAAGATGATCAGCGCCTGGCCCGAGAGGCTCAAGGCGCCGAACGAGAACCTCGCGTCCCAGAAGCTCGGATTGCGAAAGCCTTCGGCCCCGAAGAAGACGAGGCCGAGGCCGGTCAGCGCGAAGTGGGTGCCGACCGAGACGATGAGCAGCACCAGCACGGTCGCATCCGCGAGCTTCTCGTACGCCAGCCGGTAGACGAGCGGCCCGAGCGGCGTGACGATCGCGAGCGTGAGCAGGCTCTGCAGCACGAGCGGCAGCTTCAAGGGCGCCGCCCACCACGTGAGGGCCGTCACGACGACCGGCACCACGAGGCCGCGGCCGGCGCCTGCGAGCACCCGGCCCGCAGGCGCTCCGCGGCGCAGCCCGCCGACGAGATCGAGCGCCGCCGCGAGCACGGCGAGCGCCAGCAGCAACCAGACGGTGCCCGGCACCTTGCCGAGCTGCAGCAGGGCGAGCGTGAGCGCGCCGTAGGCCACGAACTCGCCCTGCGGGATGAAGATGACGCGCGTCACCGCGAAGATCAGCACGATCGCCAGGCCGAGCAGGGCGTAGATCGCGCCGTTGGTGACGCCGTCCAGCATCAGGATGCTGGCAATCGAGAGGTCCATGAGATCAGCGCGGCACGACCTGCCAGTCGCCGCCGACGATCTTCAGCAGCACGCCGGTCTCGGGGGTGAAGCCGAAGTGGTCGGT
>CAZZWY010000640.1:0-2532 GCA_964657785.1 uncultured Acetobacteraceae bacterium | reverse complement strand
ATCGTGATCGCCACGATGCTGAAGAAGCTGACCGAAAACCAGTCGATCGCCGCCGCCGTGCCGCGTTGCAGCGTCGGCAGCGCGAACGCCGCGAGCACGGTCAATGGAGGCAGCGCGAGCAGCAGCGCGCGGTCCGAGCCGCCCATCACGATGCAGGCGCCGAGCGTCACGACGAACACGCCGAGCGGAATTGCGAGATGACGATCGGTCAGCCGGCGACGCCATCGCCACACCGTCCATACCGCGAGTGGCCAGCACGGCCAGGTGAACCAGCCGAGCAGCCTGCCGATCCCGACGAGTTCATCGTGATCGATGCCGCCCGGGGACAGCCGCCAGCCCCAGGCGCCGAAGGCGGTCGACACGGCCGCCGAGAGTACCGTGGCGGCGGCAACCCACGGCACGAAGCGACGGACCGGCTCGAAGCTGGAGCGTCGGCAGATCACGACACCGATGGCACCGAGCACGAGCGCGATGCTCGGCGCCCCGCTCGCGGCGAGGGCGGCGAGCGCGCCGAGCACGGCAAGCCGAGCCTTCGCGCGCCGAAACGGGCTGGCGGCAAGCGCGTAGACGTAGAGCGCCACGCTCGTGAGCTGCACCAGTTCGGGCGTGGTTTCGTGGCCGAACTGCAGCAGGCCGAGCGACGCGATGAGGGCGAGCAGGGCGCCGTCGGCAATCGCCCAGGCGTAGTCGACCGGATCGGCCTCGCCGCCGAAGGCGAACGGCAGCGGCTGCGCTGCTTCGGTCCGCGCGAGGTGGTAGGTCGCGCTCCAGGTCAGTCGCAGGCTGAGCACGAGCAATAGCGCGAACGGGATGCGTGCGGCGACCGCCTCGTCCATGAAGACGCCGAAGACCTGGATGAACACGGCCCCGAGCCAGTAGGGCAGCAGTGCCGTGTCGGGCGGCAGGCCGCCGAGGGTCGGTGCCAGCCACGGCGTGCGGCCGTGCGCGATGTCGACCATGTAGCCGAAGGACGCGATGTCCGCGCTCTTCCAGGGGTCGCGCCCGAAGAGGCCCGGCAGCACGTAGGCGGCACAGAACAGCACCAGGGCCAGCCGGGGCATGCGCTGCGCGGCGCGCTGGGTGACGAGGGCGGGGTTGGGTGAAGTCAAGGGCGGATGCGGACCGGGGACCAATGATGCAGCAAATCGAATCGGGGTCGACCGGTCGCAAAAAAGGCAGCCGAAGCTGCCTTCCTGGGCAAAGGCAACTCGGCGTTGCCTCCGTGTCTCGCCGCGCGACCGATTTCGCGCGCGACGGTCCCCGCGTTATTTCTTCGCGCCGAGGTGGGCGAACTTGTTGCGGAACTTTTCGACACGGCCGCCGAGCGAGTCCACGCTCTTCTGGGTGCCGGTGTAGAAGGGATGCGATTCGCTCGTCGTCTCCAGCTTGAAGAGCGGCAACTCGCGCCCGTCCTCCATCTTTACCGTCTCGCGCGTCTGTGCGCACGAGCGCGTGACGAACTTGAAGCCGTTGGAGAGATCGACGAAACAAACGTCGCGGTACGTGGGGTGGATGCCTTCTTTCATAGAACCTCTCGGTGATCGCTAACTTGGCGACCGTAAAAGTGTGGGAGCCACGTCGAACGCTTCGACGCACTTGCCGTGTCGCAGTCAACCTCGGATTATATGCCGCGTACGCATCACCCCCCGCGCCGCATCATGTCGAAGAAGTCGAGATTGTTTTTCGTCGACTTCATTTTCTCGAGGATGAATTCCATCGCCTCGATCTCGTCCATCGGGTAGAGAAGTTTGCGCAGGATCCACGTCTTCTGAAGAATTTCAGGCTTCAGCAGGAGTTCCTCGCGTCGCGTACCGGACTTGTTCAGGAGGATCGACGGGTACACGCGCTTTTCCGACATCCGCCGATCGAGGTGGATTTCACAATTGCCGGTGCCCTTGAACTCCTCGTAGATCACTTCGTCCATGCGCGAGCCGGTGTCGACCAGCGCGGTGCCGATGATCGTCAGCGAGCCGCCTTCCTCGACATTGCGGGCGGCGCCGAAGAAGCGCTTCGGCCGCTGGAGCGCGTTCGAGTCCATGCCCCCGGTCAGCACCTTGCCGGACGAGGGCAGCACGTTGTTGTAGGCCCGGGCCAGGCGAGTGATCGAGTCGAGCAGGATCACGACGTCCTTCCTCATCTCGACCAGGCGCTTCGCGCGCTCGATCACCATCTCGGCCACCTGCACATGGCGCGCGGCCGGCTCGTCGAAGGTCGAGCTGATGACCTCGCCGCGCACGGTGCGCTGCATCTCGGTCACTTCCTCGGGCCGCTCGTCGACGAGCAGCACGATGAGATAGACCTCCGGATAGTTCGCGACGATCGAATGCGCGAGGTTTTGCATCATCACCGTCTTGCCACTCTTCGGCGCCGACACCAGCAGTGCCCGCTGGCCTTTGCCGAGCGGGGCGATCAGGTCGATGATCCGGCTGGTGATGTTCTCTTCCGACTTGATCTCACGTTCGAGTTTGAACTGCTCTTTCGGGAAGAGCGGCGTCAGGTTCTCGAACATGATCTTGTGCTTGCTCTCCTCCG
>CAZZWY010000639.1:0-2532 GCA_964657785.1 uncultured Acetobacteraceae bacterium | reverse complement strand
AGTTACCCGCTAGTACCTGAAACTAGTGCGTCTACCAATTCCGCCACCTGGGCATTTCAGGAAGTCTTGGACTATATCATCAAAGCAACTACATTCAATCATCCCACCCCCGTCGGCGCCGAGCTGATGAGCGAGGTGGAAGGCGTCGTCCAGGGGCACCGCGACGGCCACGGTTTCGTCGTTCGCGACGACGGGCAGGCCGATCTCTATTTGTCCCAGCAGGAGATGCGCGCGGTGCTCCACCGTGACCGCGTCAAGGCGCGTGTCGTCCGGCACGACCGCAAGGGCCGCCCGGAGGGCCGGGTGCTCGACATCCTCGAACGCCGCCCGGCGCCCATCATCGGTCGCCTGCTGCATGAGAGCGGCGTGTGGCTCGTCGCACCCGAAGACAAGCGCTACGGGCAGGACATCCTGATTCCGAAGAACGCGATTGCCAACGCGGTGGCAGGACAGGTGGTCGCGATCGAACTGACCGAGCCGCCGTCGATGTACTCGCAGCCGGTCGGACGGGTCACCGAAGTGCTCGGCGAGATCGACGATCCCGGCATGGAGATCGAGATCGCGGTGAGAAAGTACGAGGTGCCGCATCGCTTCTCGGCGGAGACGCTCGCCCAGACCGCGAGCCTGCCCGACAAGCTGCGCACCGCGGACCGGCGGCACCGGATCGACCTGACCGACGTCGCCCTCGTGACGATCGACGGCGAGGACGCCCGTGACTTCGACGACGCGGTCTACTGCGAGCCGGCGCAGGTCGGCAAACGGGTCGGCCGCGGCAAGGCGCCGAACGGCTGGCGCCTGGTCGTCGCGATCGCCGACGTCAGCCATTACGTGAAGCCGGGCGAGGCGCTCGATGCCGACGCCTACGAACGCGCGACCTCCGTCTACTTCCCGCGCCGCGTCATCCCGATGCTGCCGGAGAAGCTCTCGAACGGCCTTTGTTCGCTCAATCCGAACGAAGACCGGTTGGCGATGGTCTGCGACATGCTGATCACCGCGACCGGCGAGATCCACGCCTATCAGTTCTTTCCGGCGGTCATCTGCTCGCAGGCCCGCTTCACCTACAACGAGGTCGCGGCGATCCTCGCCAACACGCGCGGGCCCGAGGCGGCCCGGCGCAAGGAGCTCGTCCCCGACCTGCTCCATCTGCACGAGGTCTACCGGGCGTTGCTGAAGGAGCGCGCCAGACGCGGCGCGGTCGACTTCGAGACGACCGAGACGCAGATCGTCTGCGACGACAACGGCCGCATCGAGAAGATCGTGCCGCGAACCCGCACCGAGGCGCACAAGCTGATCGAAGAAGCGATGCTCGCGGCCAACGTCTGCTCGGCCGATTTCATCGCCGCGGCGGATCACCCGGCGCTCTATCGCGTCCACGAAGGTCCGACGCCCGAGAAGAAGACGTTGCTGCAGAACTATCTGCGCGCCCTCGGCCTCGGCCTCTCGGTCAGCGACGACCCGAAGCCGGCCGAATACCAGGTGATCGCCGCGGCCGTGAAGGACCGCCCGGATGCGCAGCAGATCCACACCATGCTGCTGCGCTCGATGCAGCAGGCGATCTACACGCCCGCCAACAGCGGCCACTTCGGTCTCGCCTACGAGGCCTATACGCACTTCACGAGCCCGATCCGCCGCTACCCCGACTTGCTGGTGCATCGGGTGATCAAGGCGCTGCTGCTGGGCACCCGCTACCACCTGGCCAGCCCGGCGCTGACGACGCCGCCGGTGGTGCGCAAGACCGCCAAGCCGGCCAGAGCGACCGGCAGCGAAGGTGAGCAGTGGGAGATGGCGGGCGCGCACTGCAGCGCCAACGAACGGCGCGCCGACGAGGCCTCGCGCGACGTCGAGGCCTGGCTGAAGTGCCGCTACATGCGCGAGCATCTGGGCGAGGAATTTGGCGGGACGGTCAGTGCGGTGACGAGCTTCGGTCTCTTCGTGCAACTCGACGGCCTCTATGTGGAGGGGCTCGTCCACATCACCGAACTCGGCGGCGAGTACTACCGCTTCGACGAGGTGCGGCAGGAACTGCGCGGCGAGCGCAGCGGCGTGCGTTACGTGGTCGGGTCACGGGTCCGGGTCCAGGTGAGTCGCGTCGATCTCGACGGCCGCAAGATCGACTTCCGCATGGTCCGCGAGGGGGAGGACGATGCGAACCTGCTGCGCTCGCGTCGCGACCGACAGGCCGACAAGACGGCGTCGGCGCAGACCGAACTCGCCGCGGTCAAGGACGCGGACCGGCAGGTCAAGGCCGCGACCAAGGCGCGCCGCGGCGGATCGACCCAGGGCTCGCGGTCCGCGCGCGTCGCCAAGGGGGCGGCACGCAAGTCGTCGCCCGGCGGTGCGCGGCGCGGGGGATGACGATGGCAGACTCACATCCTTTCAGGAGCAAGGCGGGATGACGATTCGATTCGATGGCCGCGTGGCGGTGGTGACGGGCGCCGGCGGCGGCCTGGGGCGGCAACATGCCCTCGCGCTCGCGGCGCGCGGCGCCAAGGTCGTCGTGAACGATCTGGGCGGCACGCTCGACGGCAGTGG
>CAZZWY010000638.1:0-2537 GCA_964657785.1 uncultured Acetobacteraceae bacterium | reverse complement strand
GGCCTGACGAGCGCGCTCGTCAGCGCCCGGCGGCCCTCCTGGCGGCTGCTGCCGGTGCCCGATGGCGCCGCCGCGGCGCTGCGCTGGTTCCCGCATCAGCTCGCGGCCGCCAGCCTGCTGGCATGGGTTGCCGAACGCCTCGCCGGGCTGGTCAACGCCAGCCTCGCGATGGCGGTGGCGGCGAACTGCGTGGTCGCGCTGTCGCTCGGCCCGACCGTCGCGCTCGCCCTTATGCGCTTCGAACGCCGCTGGCGCGCCGACCTGGCGAGCGCGTCGGGCCCGCGCAAGCCGCGCCCGATCTGGATGGCCGCCGCGGCCGGGGTCAACTGGCTCGTGCTGACCGTCGCGATCGCGAGCACGCTCGCCGGGTTCGTCGCGTTCGGCAGCTTCGCCGTCAAGCAGGTGGTGTGGGCGGCGCTCGTGCTCGGCGCCAACTATCTCCTGAGTGCCCTGATCGACGACGCGCTGATGGCGTGGCTCAACACCGCCGCGCACACCGAAGACGACGCCGAGGGCGCAACCCTCGCGGCCCTGCCGGCGGCCGAGGCCGGCGTGCGGAGCTACGCCCAGTTCGCGGTGCTGCTCTCTGGCGTGCTGCGCCTGACGACCGCGCTGTTCGCGCTGATGCTGCTGCTCGCCCCCTTCGGCGAAGGTCCGGCGGACCTGCTGCGGCGCACCAGTCAGTGGCGCGACGGCATCTCGATCGGCCAGGTGACGCTGCAGCCGTCGGCGGTGCTGCAGGCGGTCGTCGTGCTGGTGCTCAGCGTGACCGCGATCCGCTGGTTGCGCGTCTGGCTCGAAAACCGCTACTTGCCGACCACGTCGCTCGACCCCGGCATGCGCGCCTCGGCGACGTCGCTGTTCGGCTACGCCGGGGTGGTGGTCGCGGTGGCGCTCGCGATGTCGGCGCTCGGCATCGGCCTCGAGCGCATCGCCTGGGTCGCGAGCGCGCTCTCGGTCGGCATCGGATTCGGCCTGCAGGCGGTGGTGCAGAACTTCGTCTCCGGGCTGATCCTGCTCGCCGAGCGGCCGGTGAAGGTCGGCGACTGGGTCTCGCTCGGCGGCGTCGAAGGCGACATCCGGCGCATCAACGTGCGTGCGACCGAGATCCAGATGGGCGACCGCTCGACGGTCATCGTGCCGAACTCGGAGTTCATCACCAAGGTCGTTCGCAACGTGACGCTCGCCGATCCGATCGGCCTCGTCCAGGTGAAGTTGCCGGTGCCGCTCGGCACCGATCCGGAGCAGGTGCGCAGGCTCTTGCTCGCGGCGTTCGACGCCAACGACGACGTGCTCGACACGCCCGAGCCCGGGGTCTCGCTCGACGGCATCGAAGGCGGGCAGCTGCTCTTCAGCGCCACCGGCTTCGTCAAGTCGCCGCGGCTTTCGGGCGGCGTGAAGAGCGCCTTGCTGTTCGACGTGCTCGGACGCGTCAAGGCGGCGGGCATCACCCTGTCGGCGCCGCCGACGATGGTGATGGGCGCACCCGCTGCGCCACCGGTCTGAGCAGGAACGGCCGGCGGCGGCGTGGCGAGCCGCCGCCCCGGCGGCATGACCTCAGGCGCAGTCACGCGCCTGCTGTGGAACGCGCCGCAAGCACGCTCCACCCCGACATGACCGTCAGACCGGCGTGGCGGCCACCAGGTGCTCGGACAGGAACCAGACCTGCAACTCGTTGGTCCGCAGGATGTTGCTGACCAGCAGGTCGTTGGTGCCGGCGTCACCGGCGTCCTGCGCCTTCTCGGCGTTCTTGCGCGCATCCTTGATGATCAGGGTGTGCGCGTCGATCAACCGCGAGAGCTGCACCGCTGCCGGTTCGCGGCCGCGCGGAAGACGCGGGATCTGGGTCGTTTCGGCGATGTCCGGCGCCATGGCGAGCGCGATGCCGCCGAGGATCTGGATGCGTTCGGCCACCAGGTCGACGAGCGCCACCTGCTCCTCGAAGTGCTTGTCGAACAGGAGATGCAGCTGGTTGAACGTCGGCCCGACCACTTGCCAGTGGTGCTTCTTGTACATGTCGCGCAGCACGATGCTGTCGGCGAGCGTCTGGTTCAGCAGCTTGACGCTCGCCTTGACCACGTCGGCCTCCAGCCCGTGGGGCATCGGCACCACCTCGCCGTAGCGCTGGGTCTCGTGCGACTGGCTCTGGTCCTGCTGGTGCAGGCTGGGTTCGACGGCGGCGTGCTCGGCATCGACGCCGCCCTGGTCGACGGGCTTGAGCTTCAGATGGTTCGTGGGCATGTTGATCTTTCGAGTAAATGCAGGCGGGGGTGATCGACGGGCGAGCGCTCGAGCGCGCCGCATCGGCCAACGGAGGATCAATCTAGGCCCCGGCCTGTCGTGCCTCTGTGGTCGTGACGCGCAGCGGCGTGTCGGCGGTCGCGCCGCGGGGGCGTCGGGTTCCCTGAAGCGCTGAGACGCGAACCGGCTCGAAGACGACCGCAACGGGTCCTCCAGCGGTTCGCCGGCGACGTCAACCCGCTACCCGCCCCCGGACCGCGTTGGCCCGCGCGCGGCACACGAAGCTACCGGTGTCG
>CAZZWY010000637.1:0-2554 GCA_964657785.1 uncultured Acetobacteraceae bacterium | reverse complement strand
CCGGCTTCGCCGCGATGCCGACGACGAGCCCGATCACGCCGGCCGACGCGAGCAGGCTCGCGCCGAGCTGGCGCACGCCGGGGAAGGTCATGAGGATGAACGACGTCCCCGCGACCAGCAGCATCGAGTTCAGGATGCGCGAGAGCACCCGCGTCTGCGTCAGCACGCGGCGCGCGTGGAGGTTGTCGACATCATCGGAGGGATTGCGTCTGACGATCCCGTCGGAGACGCCGCGCACCGCTGCGATCGCGAGCCAGGTGAGCGCGGCGATCAGCAGCACGCCGCTCCAGTGTTCGAGGCGAGGCAGGCCGATCAGATCGTCGCTCGCCCCTTGCCAGACGAACTGCACCGCGAGCAGGGGCAGCACCCACCGGCTCGGCCGGTCGATCTGCGCGAGCACGCTGCCGAGGAGATTTCGGCCCCGGAAGAGCCGACGCAGCAGCGTGCGGCCGAGGCGTTGCACGAGCAGCGCCAGCACGACGGCGACGATGGCCGTGGTGAGCGGCGCGAACCAGGGGGAATCGATGAGGCGGTCCATGGGGCACGGCGGGGGCAGGCGCGTTCGCGAGCGCACCAATGCCGGCAATCACGACATGCGGAGATCGTCGCAAGACACATGCCGGGGCCACACGCCGACGACTGCGACGACCGGGCGCCCCGCCCCGAGGTGGCAGCGGGCCGTGCCTGCAGCGCGTCCTCAGGGGCGATGACTTTGCATGACCGCGCCCCGCGGCGCATTCCGCCTGGCGGCGCCGAACGTTCAGACCCCCGCGGCGTCGGGCCCCACCCACTCCCCCGACTTGCCGCCGCGCTTTTCCAGCACCCGGATCTCCCCCATCACCATCCCCCGGTCGGCGGCCTTGCACATGTCGTAGACGGTCAGCAGGCCGATCTGCACGGCGGTGAGGGCTTCCATCTCGACGCCGGTGCGACCGAGGGTTTCGACCTGAGCGGTGCAGCGCACGCTGCTCGTCGCGGCATCGACGTCGAAGTCGACCGTGACCCGCGTGATCGCCAACGGGTGACACAACGGGATCAACTCGGACGTACGCTTGGCCGCCTGGATCGCGGCGACCCGCGCGACGCCGATCACGTCGCCCTTCTTCGCTTCGCCCGAGGCGACCAAGGCGAGCGTGGCCGGGCGCATGCGGATGGTGCCGGTGGCGCGCGCGACGCGGTGCGTTTCGGCCTTGGCCGACACGTCGACCATGTGCGCCTCGCCCGCGGCATCGAAGTGCGTGAGCAGCGAGGCGGAAGCGACGGCGCCCGCGGGTGTCGGAGGCAGGGATGCGGTCATGGCGAAACAGTGTCGAAACGAATGTGGGGCATGATAGTCAACCCCTTTCGAAGCCCCGCGCTGCGTCTCGACCGGGGCCGAGCTCCACCCGTCCGCGCCGCATGACCCGATCCCTGCGTTTCCGCCTGCTGGCCACCGCCTGCGCCGTGGCAGTCCTGATACCGGCCGCGCCGTTGCCGGTGCGCGCGCAGTCCCGGCTGCCCGCGCTCGGCGACCCCTCGGGCGCCGATTTCAGCATCGGCACCGAACGCAAGCTCGGCGACGAGATCATGCGCGAGATCCGCGCCGACCCGGACTACCTCGACGACCCGGTGCTGCTCGAGTACCTGCAGGGCATCTTCCAGCCGCTCGTCGCGCAGGCCCGCGTCAAGGGCAACATCACGCCCGATTTCGACGAACGCATGGCGTGGGAACCCTTCCTCGTCCGCGACCCGGAGGTCAACGCCTTCGCGCTGCCGGGCGGCTATGTCGGCGTCAACCTCGGCCTGATGGCGATGACCTCGACGCGCGACGAGCTCGCCTCGGTGCTCGCCCACGAGATGTCGCACATCACCCAGCGCCACATCGCGCGCAGCATCGCGAACAGCAAGAACCAGACGCTGCTCGGCTTGGCGGCGATGATCGTCGGCATCCTCGCGGCGAGCAAGGCCGGCCCGAGCGGCGGCGACGCGGCGGCGGCCGCCGTGACCGGCAGCCAGGCGCTGATGGCGCAGGGCCAGCTCAATTTCTCGCGCGACATGGAACGCGAGGCCGACCGCATCGGCTTCCAGGTGATGGCCGGCGCGGGCTTCCAACCGAGCGGCATGGTCGCGATGTTCGAGAAGCTCGACCAGACCTCGCGCCTCAACGACAGCGGCGGCTTCCCTTACCTGCGCAGCCACCCGCTGACCACCGAGCGCATCAGCGACGCGCGCGCCAGGCTGGGGACGGTCGCGCCACCGCCGCTCGTCAGCGTGCTCGAACACACCGCCGCCCAGGCACGCGCCCGGGTGCTGATGGATTCGCGCTTCGACGCGCTGCGCCGCTGGGAGGCGCTCGACGGCGACCATGTCTCGACGACCGTCGCCGACAAGCTCCTGAGCGCCTACGAGAGCGGTCTGGCCGCGACCTTGCTGCACGACTGGTCGCGTGCCGACGCCTCGATCGGCACGGCACTCGGCCTGGTGCGCGGCAGCCCGCGCAGCGACGGGCGAGCCGAGCGGGCGGTCGCCTTGCTGCAGGTGCAGTCGATGCTCGCGCGGGGCGACACCGCGCGCG
>CAZZWY010000636.1:0-2560 GCA_964657785.1 uncultured Acetobacteraceae bacterium | reverse complement strand
GCGCGGCGATGCCGATCTGGCCGTAGGTCGGCAAGGCGCCGACCAGGAAGGTGGAGATGCCCATCAACAGCAAGGTGAACGTCAGGACCTTCTTGCGCCCGAACTTGTCGCCGATGTGGCCGAGCACGAACGCGCCGACCGGGCGGGCGACATAGGCCACACCGAAGGTGGCGAAGGCCGCCACGTTGGCCAGATACGGATCGATCGTCGGGAAGAAGATCTTGCCGAAGACGAGTGCGGCGGCGGTGCCGTAGATGAAGAAGTCGTAGTACTCGACCGCGCTGCCGATCCAGCTGGCGAGCGCGGCCTTCCGAGGGGCGGGTGCGACCGGCGACGGCACGGTGGCCCGGGTACTCTGCGTCATGTCTTGTCTCCTTGCAGTCGTCGATCTGTGACCGCGGATGTAAATGTACGAACTGGTTCGTACTTGCGAATCAGGGGAAACCCGTGGCCGGTCAGCGACTGTGATAGCCTGATTGAATGAACCAGGCAGTACGCCAGACAGGGGCAGTGAAGGCCGGCTCCGGCACCCCGGCCAAGCGACCCTACGACGCACAGGCGTCGCTGGCCGACATCCTCGAGGTCGCCACCGCCGAGTTCGCCGACAAGGGCTTGTCCGGCGCGCGGATCGACGAGATCGCTGCGGCGACGCGCACCAGCAAGCGCATGATCTACTACCACTTCGGCAGCAAGGAGGGGCTCTACCTTGCGGTGCTCGAAGCGTCCTACGGCCGGATCCGCGCCATCGAGTCACGCCTCAGCCTGGAAGACCTGGGCCCCGAGGAGGCGCTGCGCAAGCTGGTCGCCTTCACCTTCGACTACCAGCACGACAACGAGGACTTCATCCGCCTCGTGATGAACGAGAACATGCACCGCGGCCAGTACCTCGCGCAGAGCCAGACGATCCGCCAGTTGAACGCGCCGGCGATCGACGCCGTTCGAAGCGTCTACCAGCGGGGGGTCAAGGCGAAGGTGTTTCGGCGCGGGGTCGACCCGGTCGACCTGCACATGTCGATCTCGGCGCTGTGCTTTTTCAATGTCGCCAACCGGCACACCTTCGCGCTGATCTTCGAAGGGGCCGACGTTGCCGGTGCGACACGAGACGCCCTGCGCAAGCGACGGGACAACATCGTCGAGATGGTCGTTCGGTTCGTGCGGCCCTGACCTCGGCGCCGGCAGATTTCACAGACCCAGCACCTGCTTGGCGATGATGTTGCGCTGGATTTCATTGCTGCCGCCGTAGATCGACATCGCCCGGCGCCAGAAGTAGTTCGGCGCCGCGCCGGTGAGGCTGGCGTCCGGTCCGGCGAGGTCGCCCCGGCCTTCGAGCAGCGACCGGTCGAGCCGCGCCCCGGCGGGCCCGGCCGCCTCGAACAGCAGCTCGGTGATGCGCTGGCCGATCTCGCTGCCGCGGATCTTCAGCGCCGAGGCGAGACCGGCCCCCGGCGAATTGCCGCCGCGGATCGCCGACAAGGCCCGCAAGGTGTTGATCTCGAGGGCCTTGAGTTGCGCCTCGACCGCCGAGACCTTGGCGCGGAACAGCGGGTCGGCGATCAGCGGCCGGCCGCCCGACATCACGCTGCCGGCGATGCGGTGCAGGCGCTTGCATGCGAAGGTCGAAAAGCCGATGTTCGAGTTCTCGACCCGCTCGTGCTCGAGCAGGAACTTGGCGTAGCGCCAGCCCTCCCCGGCCTCGCCGACGAGGTTTTCCTTCGGCACGACGACGTTGTCGAGGAACACCGAATTGAACGAGTGCGTGCCTTCGAGCATCGGGATCGGCCGCAGCTCGATGCCGGGCGACTTCATGTCGATCAGGACGAACGAGATGCCGTTCTGCGGCCGCGCTTCGCGAGCCGTGCGGACGAGGCAGAACATCCAGTCGGCATGGTGCGCGTAGGAGGTCCAGATCTTCTGCCCGGTGACGACGTAATGGTCGCCGTGGTCCTCGGCGCGGGTCGCGAGCGACGCCAGGTCCGACCCCGATGCCGGCTCCGAGTAGCCCTGGCACCACCACACCGTCGAATCGCGGATGCCCGGCAGGTGGCGCGCCTGCTGCTCGGCACTGCCGAAGTTGAAGATCACCGGGCCGACCATGCGCGGGCCGAAGGGCTGGATCGTCGGGCAGTCGAGCTCGGCGCTCGTCTTCTCGAAGATGTAGCGCTGCACCGCGCTCCAGCCCGGGCCGCCGTGCGCGGCCGGCCAGGTGTAGGCATGCCAGCCCTTGCGGCCGAGGATCTGCTGCCAGCGCATGAAGTCGTCGCGGTTCAGGTGCAGGTCGTGCGCGACGCGGTCGCTGATGTCGCGCGGCAGATTCGCGCCGATGAAGTCGCGGACTTCGTCGGCGAACGCACGTTCTTCGGGCGAGAAGGCGAGATCCATGACGTCAGGTTCCCGAAGTGAAATCGAAGCGCACGCCGCCGAGCGCCACGCCGCTCGCATCGGCGGGGCAGCCGTGGGCCTCGGCGGCGGCACGGATCGCGGCCGGGTCGGCGGCGTCGATGTCGATGCCGGCGAGGCCTTCGCCGCGGGCGTCACCGCGGTGCTCCTGTTCGGCATCCCG
>CAZZWY010000635.1:0-2567 GCA_964657785.1 uncultured Acetobacteraceae bacterium | reverse complement strand
CCGACACCACCCGCGCCCTGCAGGCGCCCCTCGCCGACCTCGGCGCGGGCTGGCGCATCGGGATGCGCACCGGTGACACGGCACCCGCCGAGCGCGCGCGACAGGATCGCCGCTTCCCGACCGCGCTCGTGACGACGCCGGAGTCGCTCTCGCTGATGCTCACGCGGGCGCAGGCGCGCGAGGAGCTCTGCGGCATCCATACCGTGATCGTCGACGAATGGCACGAGCTGATGGGCAGCAAGCGCGGCGTGCAGGTGCAGCTCGCGCTGGCGCGCCTCAAGCGCTGGAACCCGGCGCTCGCCGTGTGGGGCCTGTCGGCGACGCTCGGCAACCTGGCCGAGGCGATGCAGGTGCTGCTGGGCACATCCGATGGCACCCTCGTCCAGGGCCGCACCCCGAAGACGCTGGTGATCGACACCCTGCTGCCCGATCACCCGGGGCGCTTCTCCTGGGGCGGCCACCTCGGCAAGCAGATGCAGCTGCCGGTCGTCGCCGAGATCGAACGGGCCTCGACGACGCTTGTCTTCGTCAATGTCCGCTCGCAGGCCGAAATCTGGTATCAGCTGCTGCTGCAGGAGCGGCCGGAGTGGGCCGGGATCGTCGCGCTCCATCACGGGTCGCTCGACAAGGAGGTGCGCGAATGGGTCGAGCTCGGCCTCAAGGAAGGGCGGCTGAAGGCGGTCGTCGCGACGTCCTCGCTCGACCTCGGCGTCGACTTCCTGCCCGTCGAACGCGTCCTGCAGATCGGCTCGGCCAAGGGGGTCGCGCGGCTGCTGCAGCGCGCCGGCCGCAGCGGCCATGCGCCCGGCCGGCCGAGCCGGATCACCCTCGTGCCGACGAACACGCTGGAGCTCGTCGAGGCGGTCGCGGCGCGGCGCGCGGCGCAGGCGGGCCGGATCGAGAAGCGGCCGACGCCGGAGAAGCCGCTCGACGTGCTGGTGCAGCATCTGGTCACCGTCGCCCTCGGCGGCGGCTTCGAGGCGGCGTCGATGTTCGCCGAAGTCAGGACCGCCCATGCGTACCGGGAGCTCACGCCGGGCGAATTCGAGTGGGCGGTCGATTTCGTCGAGAAGGGCGGTGCGAGCCTCGGTGCCTATCCCGAGTACCACCGTGTGCGCCTCGAGAACGGCCTCTACCGCGTGCCGGACCGCGGTATCGCGCGGCGCCACAAGCTGCAGATCGGCACGATCGTGTCGGACTCGGCGATGCAGGTGAAGTACCTGAGCGGCGGGCGCATCGGCGTCGTCGAGGAAGGCTTCGTCGCGCGGCTGAAGCCGGGCGACTGCTTCGTCTTCGCCGGGCGCACGCTGGAGTACGTCCGCACGCAGGAGATGACGGCTTACGTGCGGCGTGCGGAAAAGGCCAAGGGCATGGTCACGACCTGGGCGGGCGCGAAGATGCCGCTCTCCAACGAACTCGCCGACTCGGTGCTGGAAGTGCTCGCCGGTGCCGCGCGCGGTACGGCCGACGGCCACATCGACGACATGGGAGAGCCCGAGCTGCTGGCGGCGCGGCCGATGCTCGACACCCAGGCGCAGCGGTCGCGGCTGCCGACGCCGTCCACCTTGCTGATCGAACGATTCCGTTCGCGCGAAGGCCAGCACCTGTTCCTCTACCCGTTCGCCGGCCGCAACGCCCACATCGGTCTCGGCAGCCTGCTCGCCTGGCGGCTGGCGCGCGACGCGCCCAACACCTTCAGCATCTCGATCAACGACTACGGGCTCGAGCTCTTGAGCGCGCTCGACATCGACCCTGCGCCGCTCGTCGACCAGCGCCTCTTCCAGGAGGACGATCTGCTGCACGACGTGCTGGCGAGCCTCAACTCGAGCGAGCTGGCGCGACGCCGCTTCCGCGAGATCGCGCGGGTTGCCGGGCTGATCTTCACCGGCTATCCCGGTCAGGCCAAAAGCACCCGGCAGCTGCAGGCGTCGAGCACGCTTTTCTACGAAGTCTTCAGCAAGTACGACGCGGCCAATCTGCTGCTGACGCAGGCCCAGAAGGAGGTGCTGAGCCAGGAGCTCGATCTCGGCCGCCTGGCCGCGAGCCTCGCGCGGATGCGGGCGCAGCGGGTCGAGTTCGTCGACCTCGCCGTCCCGAGCCCCTTCGCCTTGCCGCTGATGGTCGAGCGGTTTCGGGAAAAGCTCACGACCGAGAAGCTGCAGGACCGGATCGACCGGCTGCTGAAGGACATGGAGCGCGCTGCGGAGCCGGCGCAGGCGAGTGGCGTGTCGGCCATGTCGTCGCCGCCACGCAAATCGCGCCGGCGCCGGTCCACCGTTGGTTCGTGACGCGAGTTCCGCAGACCGATGTGGGATGGGCGGCAGTCAGCCGCCCACCGGTCAGGCCTTGCGACGCTTTCCGGTCCAGGCGAGCGCGCCGAGCGCGGTCGCGACCAGCGCGATGCTGCCGGGTTCCGGCACCTTCGAGACGCCGTCGATCTCGAACGCGATTTTCTTCGACGTGAACGTGACGCTGTCGATCGTTCCGGTGTTGCCGAGCGACGCCGTGAAGACGGTCGAGTCGTTCCAGTTGCCGTTCGGGTTGACGCCCAGGGTGGCGAGCAGGTC
>CAZZWY010000634.1:1836-2578 GCA_964657785.1 uncultured Acetobacteraceae bacterium | reverse complement strand
GGCAAGGTGATGCTCCACAACCGGCGCCACGGCCCGGCGCCGTCGATCGACGCGCACGCCGCGGCGATCCGGGCGGAGTTCGCCGCACCGCCGGCCTAGCGGTGGGCGCGATTTCGAGTTCGACGGCTTCTTCCCGATCGGGGGTTGCTGTTCTCCGACGTCCGTCACGAAACCTGACGCCTCAGGGCCGCCCCGAATGACCGCACACCCCTCTCACGAGCACCCGCTCGCCCAGGCGCGCAGCCTGCTGTTCGTGCCCGGCAACCGGCCCGAGCGCTTCGCCAAGGCGATCGCGAGCGGGGCGGATGCCGTGATCCTCGATCTCGAAGACAGCGTCCCCGCCGACGCCAAGCCCGCCGCGCGCGCATCCGTCGGCGAGGCGTTGTCCGCGCCGCAGCCCCGTCGCCTGCCGCTCGTCGTGCGCCTGAACGCCCTGGACACCGCCGCCGGACACGACGACATCGAATGGTTCGCGGCGCTCGGCCTCGGTGCCGCCGCGGTGGCGCTGATGTTGCCGAAGGCCGAGGCGAGAGAGTCCATCGAGCGGCTCGCGGCCTGCCTGCCCGAGACGATGCTGTTGCCGATCATCGAGAGCGCCGCAGGCTGCGTGTCGGTGACCGAGATCGCTTCGGCCGCCAACGTGCTGCGGCTCGCGGTCGGCCACATCGATTTCATGGCCGACACCGGGATTCAGTGCTCGGCCGACGAGATCGAGCTGGCACCGCTGCGCTTCGCGGTCGCC
>CAZZWY010000634.1:0-1826 GCA_964657785.1 uncultured Acetobacteraceae bacterium | reverse complement strand
GCGACACGGCTGCATCGTCTGGCGCCCGCGATCGACGGCGTGACCGTCGACCTCGCCGACGAGCCCCGTCTTCGGGACGACGCGCGCCGCGCGCTGCGCTTCGGGTTCGGCGGGAAGCTGTGTATCCACCCGCGTCAGGTCGCCGTCGTGCATGCCGCGATGGCGCCGAGCGACGCCGAGGTCGCCTGGGCCGAACGTGTCGTGGCGGCGGACGCCGCGTCGGGCGGCGCAGCGGTGCAGCTCGATGGTCGGATGGTCGATGCACCGGTGGTGCTGCAAGCGCGACGCCTCCTCGCGCGCAGGCGTTCGCCGCAGACGACCTGAGCGCGCGCAACCGGCCGGGCTTCGTCGCGGGGAGAACGGCCCGATCGCGGCCCGCCGACGTGCGAGTGCCTCGACTCCCCCCTCAGCCCGCCCCGTCCCGCAACAACCGCCGCAAGACCTTCCCCGTTCCCGTCGCCGGCAGCGCATCCCGCAGCGCGATCGCCCGCGGCACCTTGTAGTGCGACATGTTCTCGCGCGCCCACGCGAGCAGCGCATCCGTATCGACGATCCGACCCGGCTTCGGCACGACGAAGGCCTTGACCACCTCGCCCTTGTCCGCATCGGCGATCCCGATCACCGCGACCGCCGCGACGTCCGGGTGCAGGATCAGGATCGCCTCGACCTCCTCCGGAAACACGCTGTAGCCCGAGACCTTGATCATCTCCTTCACCCGGCCGATGAAGGTGAGATAGCCGTCGGCGTCGACGAAGCCGATGTCGCCGGTGTGGACCCAGCCGCGCTGAAGCACCTCGGCGGTCGCCTCGGGCTTGTTCCAGTAGCCCTTGAAGACGCCGAGGCTCCTGACGATGATCTGCCCGGTCGTGCCCGTCGCGACCTCGTGCCCGGCCTCGTCGACGATCATCAGGTCGACCCCCGGACCGGGAATGCCGTTCGTGCCCCAGCGCACCGCGTCGCGCGGCATGAGCACGTCGTTGGTGTGCGTCTCCGACAGGCCGTAGCCGGCTTCGTAGACGAGGCAACCGCCCGCGAAGCGGCTCCAGCGCGCGGCGAGCGCCTCGGTCAGCTTGATGCCGAAGCTCGTGCCCATCGTCGTCTGCAGCGACGACAGGTCGAACTCCGCGGCGCGCGGCTCGTTCATCGTCGCGACGAACATCGGCGCCATGCCGTACCACCAGGTGACGCGGTGGCGCTCGATCGCCTGCAGCACGGCGAGCGGGTCCATCTTCGCGAGCAGGACGATGGTCGCGCCGGTGTAGGCGAGCAGCGTCAGGCCGCAGATCATCCCGGCGATGTGATAGAGCGGCGCGACCGAGAGCATCACGTCGTCGCGGCGGATGCGGAACATCTCGGCGCCGACGGCGGTCTTGTAGAGCGCGTTGCGGTAGGTGAGCATCGCGCCCTTCGGCATGCCGGTCGTGCCCGAGGTGTAGGTCATGAGCGCGACGTCGTCCATGTCGAGCGCGACGGGCGTCGGCCGCGCGCCGGTCGCAAGCGCGGCGCCGAAGTCGAGCGTGCCGGGCGGCAGCGGTCGCCGCTCGGCGACGTCGTCGGGCACGCGCAGCGTCGGCTCGGCCGGCAGGTAGTCGGCCGCGCGGACGCTGTAGACCGGCGGCAGCACCAGGCGGTCGGCGACCGACTGGACGATGGGCACGAGCTGGTCGGCCGCGACGATCGCCTTCGCGCCGAGGTCGCCGACCTGGTAGGCGAACTCGTGCGCCTTGAACATCGGGCTGCACGGGCTCACGATGGCCCCGATCTTCTGGATGCCGAAGTGCGCGATCAGGTACTGCGGGCAGTTGGCGAGAAAGAGCGCGATGCGG
>CAZZWY010000633.1:0-2581 GCA_964657785.1 uncultured Acetobacteraceae bacterium | reverse complement strand
GGGAGCGGGCTTCGCCGGTCGGGTCGACTTGCGCGACTTCGCGGCGGCAGCCGGTGCATCCCGGTGCCCGGCTTGGAGGAACCGCAGGAAGTGCCGTTCGGCCACCGAGAGGCCGACCTTGCGCGGCACCGCCGGCAGCGTCTCGGGCGGCGGGTCGAGCCAGGCCTCGAGCACGCGCGGGTGCACGTAGGCCTTGCGGCAGACCGCGACGGTGTTGCCCAGGCGCTCGGCGACGATCCCGAGCAGGGCCACGGCATCGCGCCGCGACAGGGGCGCCGGTTCGTCGCGGCCGTGCCAGAGCGACAGCGCGAGCACGCTGCCATGCCAGGTGCGGAAATCCTTCGCGGTGAAGTCGCCACCGCTCGCGTCGCGGAGGTAGTCGTTGACGTCGCCCGAATCGATGCGGTGGGTTTCGCCAGCCGCATCTTCGTAATGGAACAGCGCCTGACCGGGCAGCGCCTGGCAGCGACGGACGACCCGTGCCACCCGCTTGTCGTCGACCGCCGCCTCGTGCAGCACGCCGCTCTTGCCCCGAAAGCGCAGCCGCAGTTCGCTACCGCGCACCGCGACGTGGCGCGGCCGCAGCGTCGTGAGCCCGTAGGAGCCGTTGCTGCGCGCGTACTCGTCGTTGCCGATGCGGATCAAGGTGGTGTCGAGCAGGCGCACGATCGCCGCCACCACGGCGGTGCGTGAGAGCGGTCCGACGAGCGGCGTATCGAGATCGCGCTTGACCCGGGCGCGAATCCGGGCCAGCGCTTCGCCGAAGGCTTCCGTGCGGTCGAACTTGCTGCTGTCGCGGGCGCTTCGCCAGTCGGCGTGATAGCGGTACTGCTTGCGGCCGCGCGCGTCCCTGCCGGTCGCTTGAAGATGCCCCTGCGGATGCGGGCAGATCCAGACCGCCTGGTAGGCCGGCGGAACCGCGAGCCGGCGAATGCGCGCCAGGTGCGCCTCGTCGGTCACCCGCTTGCCGTGCATGTCGAGGTAGACGAAGGCCTTGCCGCGTCGTTGGCGCCGATAGCCCGGCACGTCGTCGGTCACGTAGACGAGGCTCGGCGGCAGCGCCGCATCCGGCCCGGCCGCCGACCGCGTCGCCAGTGTCGACAGTGTCGCTACAGCCGCGCGGCTGACATCGGCGGCTGCGGGCTCGGTGGCTCGCGCAGCGGCTCGGGCGCCTCCTGGGGCAGCGGGTCGCTGATCGGCCGGATCGGATCGCCGTCGGGCGTGACCGGCTCGGGGGGGCCGGCCGGCGGTTGGACCGGCACCGGCGTCAGGGGATCGGGCGGGGTGTCGTGCATCCACATCAAACGGTTTCCTTGCTTGGGTGATCGGCCGCATCGGCGGCCGGGGATTCGAAGCCAAGCACCTTGATCGCGCTCGCAAGGCCCTGGCGCGAGGACGAATACGCTTCCCACGACCGGTTCCCGACGGCCAGGCGCTCCGCGAGGTTGCGCACCGTCCAGTGGGCGCCGCCCGAGATCTGATCGAGTTCGTGCCAGCCGATCGGCACCGAGACCCCGAGCCCGGGCCGCGCGCGCGCCGACCAGGCCACCGCGGTCGTCGCGCCCCAGCCATTGCGCAGGTAATCGATGAAGATCCTGCCGACCCGGTGCGAGGGTCCGCTGATCGAGACAAAACGGTCCGGCGATCGTTCCGTCATGCGCACCACGATCGCCTTGGCAAAGCTCTTGACGAACTCCCAGCTTCGGCTCGGCATCAGCGGCACGACGACGTGAAGCCCCTTGCCGCCGCTCGTCTTCAGGAAGCAGCGCAATCCGAGCTCGGTCAGAAACTCATGCAGGCGAAAAGCGCCTTCCCGCACGGTCTCCCACGACACGCCTTCGCCGGGATCGAGGTCGAACACGATGCGGTCGGGCTTGCGGATCGACCGCACGGTCGAATTCCAGGTGTGGAGTTCGATCACGTTCATCTGCGCGATCGATTGCAATCCGGTGGCCGACCGGATCTCGAGCATCGGCGGGTGGCCCGGGTCGAGCTCCCGTGAAAGCAGCTCGATGTCCGGCAGGGCGTTCGGCTCGGAATGCTTCTGGAAGATCAGCGCGCCGGTGATGCCCTGCGGCGCCTTCACGAGCGCCACGGGCCGCTCCCGCAGAAACGGCAGCAGCAGGTCGGCGACGGCCGCATAGTGGGCCGCCATCTCGCCCTTGGTGATGCCACTCGTGGCATCGATCACCCGTTCGGCATGCGTCAGGACGAGCGGTCGGGTCGGAGTCGGGAGTTGGAATCGCTTCATGGCGCCCAGTAGGAAGATCGCGGAGACCAGGCTGGCCCGGCGCGCCGCAACGAGTCACCCGCGCGGTCGCTGGTCGACTGTCTCACCGCGACCGGCACCTATCGGCCTGTTCCGTCCTGCGAGGATGCTACCCAGCGCCCGTCCGGGCGACGCTGGCCGCTGCCGCGTCGCGGTGTGGGAATGCGCCTACCGCGGGGGGGGACGCCGGCCAAGCCGGCCAGCCGGTCTCAGCGTCGGTTGGTGCGCCGCTCGTATTTGTCCGGCCGCTCGGACGCAAGCTGCCGCTGGACGAAGGCCACAGCGTCTTCCGGCTGCATCGCGGCAAGGCGC
>CAZZWY010000632.1:0-2595 GCA_964657785.1 uncultured Acetobacteraceae bacterium | reverse complement strand
GGCATGTTCGGGCGCAGCCCGGACTTCATGAACTGCTACATCGCCGCGATGGGTTCGGCGTCGGGCGAGTTCGGGAAATCGGGCGAGCAGTTTGGGCAGAACATGCGGCGCTTCTACGAAACCTGTCGGGAAACCGACGCGGTGATGACGCATGTGCTGGTCAACCCGCAGGTCGATCGCTCGCGCACTGTCGAGAAGCAGGAAACCGACATCGCCGCCAAGATCGTCAAGGAGACCGATGCGGGCATCGTGATCCGGGGCGCCCGCATGGTCTCGACGCTGGCGGCGTATTCGAACGAGATCGTGGTGATGCCGTCCAGCTACATCGCGAACACGCCGGAGGCGAAGGACTACGCTTTCGGCTTCGCCGTTCCCGCGAATGCGCCCGGGCTCTCGTTCCTGTCGCGACCCAGTCTCGTGCCGTCGGCCGCCTCGGTCTACGACTACCCGCTCTCGCTGCGCCTCGACGAGAACGACGCGGTCGTCGTGTTCAACGATGTGCTCGTGCCGTGGGAGCGCGTGTTCATCCACCGCGACCCGGCCATGTGCAACGGCCTCTACCCCCGCACCTTCTTGTCGAACCACACCAGCCATCAGGCGGCGATCAAGGCCCTGGCGAAGTCGGAATTCATGCTGGGCCTCGCGCTCTCGCTGCAGCGGTCGACGAAGATCGACGGCTACCTGCACGTTCAAGGCATGGTCGCCGAGATCATGTTGTCGGTCCAGACCATCAAGGCCTGCATCGAGGCGAGCGAGGCCAACGCGGTGATGACGCCGTACGGAACGCTCGCGCCGGACGTCATGCCTCTCTGGGTGATTCGCCTCGGCTTTCCGAAGATGTTCCACCGCATGCAGGAGATCATCCAGCTGATGGGGGCGAGCGGCCTGATCGGCGCGCCGTCCATTGCCGAGTTCAGCGGCGAGGCGAGCGAGATGGTCGACGAGTACATGCAGTCGGCCAACCAGAGCGCGGTCGATCGAGCCAAGTTGTGCCGCCTCGCGTTCGACGCCTCGGTGTCGTCCTTCGCCGGGCGGCAGCAGCTCTACGAACGCTATTACACGGGCGACCCGGTGCGGCTCTCGGCGGCGCTCATCACGGCCTACAAGGGCCAGGACGCGCTCGTCGACCGGATCGACGGCTTTCTCGCCCATCTGCCGGAGATGGTCGCGCTGCCGGGCGATGCCGTCGTCGCGGCGGCGCGCCACGCCGTGGCTGCGGCAAGCACCGAGGAGGCGCTGTGAACGCGGCCGTCGCCTTGCAAGCTCATCGCGTTGACCCGGTCCCGGTCCTGCGCCAGGAGCCCGTCCGCACCGGGTCGGCCCCCGACCCGGCGGCCCTGCGCCGTGTGCTCGGCCGGTTCGCGACCGGTGTGGCCGTGGTCTCGACGCGGACGGACGACGGGCGCCTTGCCGGGCTGACGGTGAACTCGTTCTCCTCCGTGTCGCTTTCGCCGCCGCTGGTGCTGTGGAGCCTGCGGCGCGACGCCTCCCTCTTTCCCGTGTTCACCGGGGCTGGCCATTGGGCGATCAACGTGTTGAGCGCCGAACAGCTGCCCCTCGCCCGGCAATTCTGCAGTCCGTCGGCCGACCGCTTCGCCGGCGTGCAGGTCAGCGAGGGTCTCGGCGGGGTGCCGCTGTTGCCGGACACCATCGCTTCGCTCGAATGCTCCGCGTGGCAGACCCTCGACGGCGGAGACCACGTGATCCTTCTCGGCCGCGTCGAACGATGCACCACCGCCGAAGGTCCCCCGTTGTTGTTCCATGGCGGCGCCTTCGGCGACTGGCAGCCGCGCCAGAGCTGAAGCTCCCCCGTCCACCCGAACGGATTGCTTCCCCAGGAGAAGACATGAGTGCCACGACCACGCGATCTGCGAGCTACGCCCGCTACTACGACCTGCCGGCTTGCCAGGAAGAACCCGATGGCACCCGCCACTGGGTGACGCGCGGCGCCAATTTCGCGATCGTCGTGACCCGGGCGGCCGCGGGGGCGACGCTGGTTCGCCGGGACCAGCCCGACGAGTACATGGTCGTGTTGCCCGAGGAGGTGACGGCCGACATCGAAACCGACGTCGATCGGGTCGAGGCGAACGGCGATTCGCTGACGATCCTGCCGCCCGGCAACAGCCGGGTGACGCTGCGGCAGGCGGGGTACGTCTATCGCATTTTCAGCCACCGCGCCGCCGACATCGTGGCCCTGGCGACGAACGCGTCGAGCTATGCCGCAGGTGCGCCCGACGTCGCGCCACTCGTGCCCTGGCCCGATCCGGTGGGCGGCTTCAAGCTCAGGCACTACCCGCTCGCCGAGCACGTGCGCGCCGGATCGACGATGCGCTTGTTTCGCAGCACCAATCTGATGGTCAACATCTTCCTCAAGAGCCAAGCGCCGAGGGACACGGCCAAGATGACCCCTCACGCCCACGCCGACCACGAGCAGGCGTCGCTCGCGATCCTGGGCGACTACGTGCACCACCTTCGCTACCCGTGGACGCCCGACATGACGACGTGGCGCGAAGACGAGCACGGCGCCGTGGGCAGCCCGTCGGTCATCGTGATCCCGCCCAACGTCATCCACACGACGCAGAGCACCTCGGCACC
>CAZZWY010000631.1:0-2604 GCA_964657785.1 uncultured Acetobacteraceae bacterium | reverse complement strand
CGGAATGCCCCACATGTCGGTGGCGCCCTTGCCCTTCAGGTCGCGGCTTCAATGAGGCCGGAGCAGATCACTCCGGAATGCCGGTGAACACTTGCCCGGCATGATCCGGCAACACCTGCTTCAATGAGGCCGGAGCAGATCACTCCGGAATGCTAGACGCGGGCCTAACCGATCTCGAATTCACCTGCCGGCTTCAATGAGGCCGGAGCAGATCACTCCGGAATGCCGCCTCGGCCAACCAGGTCTCGTAGACCGGCTGGCAGCTTCAATGAGGCCGGAGCAGATCACTCCGGAATGCGGCCCCCGTGGAAAGCCGCACCAGGCAAGCATTATCCACGCCGTCTGCGAGCGCTCCCGCGCCGGAGACGTCAGGAGACAGCCGGACACCGCAATCGGTTGGGCGAAATTCAAAAAACATCGAATTTTCAAAGAGTTAAGGAGCGCGAGCGCTCTCAGGGCGGATAGCCGCCACGGCAGCGCTCGCGCAGAAGCGGCGAGGGGCCAGCCGAATGACACCCGGCGTCAGACGATCACGGGAGCGCGCTCGATGGCGGTGAATGCCCGCTTGCCGAGGCTATGCACCTTCGGCTCGACCTGTTCGGCGATGCCGAGATCGACGATCAGCACGTGATCTTCGGTGACGGACATCGTCCGCGTCAAGTTGTCCACAAGTTCGAGATACCGGCTGCGCGTGAGTCGACACTGAAACACCGACAATTGCAGCCACTCGCCGTAGCCGTGCATCGTCTTGAAGATGATGCGCCACCGCTTATCGTCGGCAATGTCGTAGGTGACGAGGTAAAGGTGCTCGTCGCTCATCGCGTAGAACCCGGGGGACGCAGGCCGCCTTTCTCGATCGAACCGAATCCAGCCGCGGTGAGCATTCGAGCGCCGCTCATCGTGTCGTGAAATTCGGGTAGCGGTCGATCTCTCCCAGTAGGTGCCGGCCAAGAAGCCGGCACTGGATCTCAACGATTTGCCGATACTGCGCCGAGTAGCCGAAGAGGGGATGAGTGATCTCCTGGCTCATCCTTCTCTCGAACGCCGCGATGAACGCGCGCCTTCCTTTCTCGTTGAGGTTGACCGCGCCCCCGACTCGTGTGAAATCGGAGGCGTCGATCTCGCCGTTGTTGATGGCGGTGAGCACCACCGAGTCGGAGATCAGTGGGCGAAAGGGCTCCATCACATCGAGGGCCAGGGAGGGACGGCCATAGCGAGACTGATGGTAGAACCCACGATGCGCGTCGAAACCGACGGCGGTCAGCGTCGCCGCGACGCTGCGTGCGAGCAGCGAGTAGGCATAGGAAAGCAAGGCGTTCACCGGGTCGGTCGGCGGGCGCCGCGAGCGACGTTCGAAATCGAAGCTCCATCCGGCTGAGCCATCGCGCGCGCCAGGCGGTTCGGAGAGCATCTCGTTGAAGCTTCGAAAATAGCGCGCTGCGGCATTGCCCTCGATGCCGAGCAACTGGGGCAAGTCGCGTGCGCGTTCGGCCGTGTCGATGTCGTGACGGAATTCGCCGAGCAGGCTTCGGGCATGTCGCCGCGCTTCCAGTTTCGGCGCAGCAGGGTGCGCTGATTGCGAATTTTCGCGACGACGAGGTCTCGCGCGAGTCCGAGGCAGTGCCGGTCGTCGAAGCTCGCCCGGTACTGCGCGGTGCGCAACTCGACGTTCTTGTGGCCGAGCCCGACCGTGTGCCCGAGGAACCAGCCGCCGTGCGACAGCCAGGTGACCGTGATGCCGCGCGCCATCAGCTCATGCTGCGCCGGGCCGGTGAGGTAGACGCCGCCTTGCAACACCAATTGGGAGACGTCCATCAATCGGGCGCTCGCCACCTTCGCGTCGTCGATCGAGACCTCGAGCACCTCGCCCTTCTTCGACACCTTCGATCCGCGGGCCTGCACATACATTGGCAGCGCCGGCGCATGGCCGACCGCGAGCGGCCGCGGCGGCGTCTGCTGCGTACGGAGGTAGTGCACCTCGTCGGGCAGGCATATCGCGGCGAGCGAACAGCGCGGGCACTTCGGACTGTTCTCGAGCGGCGGCGGAATCTGGCCGCCAGTGGCGATCAGCCGCAGGCCGGCGGCGGCCAGGCGGGTCGCGGCACGCAGTTCATCGTCGAACTCGACCTTGATCCGCTCGCGCGACGCGACGAAGTAGAGAACGCCTTCGGGCACGTCGTAACCGTGCTCCTCGAGCAACAATGCCTGGGCGCAGAGTTGCACCCGCTCGGGCTCGTAGGCGCCGCGGGCCACATGCGGCCGCTTGCCGCGCTTGTAGTCGACGGGCACGGCGCGGCGGCCTTCGAATTCCGCGAGGTCGAGTTTGGCGACGAGGCCGAGGACGTCGGACGAGAGTTCGAGCGAGCGGACGTGGATGACGGCGGTGTCGGCCTCGGCGTCCTCCTCGCGGCCGGCTGGCAGCGGCGGGCTGCCGCCCCGCTTGTCGACCCGCCGGTGGACCTGCCGGCCCTCGACCGTGTCGGCGGAATCGGCCCATTCGCCCTGGACCCATTCGAGGTAGGCCAGGCGGGGGCAGTAGACGTACTCGTTGACCATGCGAGCCGGGAGGTGCGGGGTGCCGGGCGGCAGGGGCGGGGCATCGAG
>CAZZWY010000630.1:0-2609 GCA_964657785.1 uncultured Acetobacteraceae bacterium | reverse complement strand
AGACTTCGTCGGCCTGCGGCAAGGCCAGCGCCAGGGTGAAGCCGAGCGGCCGCGCCCCGCACGCGGCGAGGTCGCTGAGATTGACGGCGAGGGCCTTGTGGCCGAGCCGCTCCGGCGCCACCGTCGACAGGAAATGCCGGCCTTCGACGAGCATGTCCGACGACACCGCGATCTGCATGCCGGGGGCGCAACCGAAGAGCGCGCAGTCGTCGCCGACGCCGAGCGCGGCACGCGTCACTTCGCGGGTGAAGTACTTCGCGATCAGATCGAATTCGCCGAGCGGCATGCGGGGGTCTTGGTCGAAGCGAGGCAACGCGAAACGGCGCCTCGGCATTATCACGATGGACCGGCGGCCGGGCCATTCCCTACACTACCTCACCACGCGCCCTCCACGCGCGACCCGCGCCGGGCCCTCCCGAGCGCCTCCGCGCCGCGGCCTGAGACCGCCCAAACCCGAGACAACGCCATGTCGACCCTGAACGAACAAAAGGCCGCGGAACTGCGTCAGGCAGCCCTCGAATACCACGAGTTTCCGACGCCGGGGAAGATCGAGGTCGCGGCGACCAAGCAGATGGTCAACCAGCGCGACCTCTCGCTCGCCTATTCGCCGGGCGTCGCCGCGGCCTGCGAGGAGATCGTCGCCGACCCGGCCAACGCGTTCCGCTACACCGCCCGCGGCAACCTGGTCGCGGTGATCACCAACGGCACGGCGGTGCTGGGCCTCGGCGACATCGGCCCGCTGGCCGCCAAGCCGGTGATGGAGGGCAAGGGCGTCCTCTTCAAGAAGTTCGCCGGCATCGACGTCTTCGACATCGAGGTCGACGAGAAGAACCTCGACAAGCTGATCGACGTCATCGCCGCGCTCGAGCCCACCTTCGGCGGCATCAACCTCGAGGACATCAAGGCGCCCGACTGCTTCTACGTCGAGCGCGCCCTGCGCGCGCGGATGAAGATCCCGGTCTTCCACGACGACCAGCACGGCACCGCGATCGTCGTCGGCGCGGGCATCCTGAACGGCTTGAAGGTGACGGGCAAGGACATCCGCGAGGTCAAGCTCGTGACCTCCGGCGCGGGCGCGGCGGCGCTCGCCTGCCTCGGCCTCCTCGTCAAGCTCGGCCTCCCGCGCGAGAACATCTGGGTCACCGACCTCGCCGGCGTCGTCTACGAAGGCCGCAAAGAACTGATGGACGAGGACAAGATCGTCTTCGCGCAAAAGACGGCGCAGAGGAGCCTCGCCGAAGTGATCGACGGCGCCGACATCTTCCTCGGGCTTTCCGCCGGCGGCGTGTTGAAGCCCGACATGGTCAAGGCGATGGGGCCGAACCCGATGATCTTCGCGCTCGCCAACCCGACCCCGGAGATCCTGCCCGAGCTGGTGCTCGAGGTGCGCGGCGACGCCATCATCGCGACCGGCCGCACCGACTATCCGAACCAGGTCAACAACGTCCTCTGCTTCCCGTACATCTTCCGCGGCGCGCTCGACTGCGGCGCGACGACGATCACGATCGAGATGGAGATCGCCGCCGTCCACGCGCTCGCCGACCTGGCGCAGGCGGAGCAGAGCGAGGTCGTCGCCGCGGCCTACGCCGGCGCGAAGCTGAGCTTCGGGCCCGAGTACCTCATCCCGAAGCCGTTCGATCCGCGGCTGATGATGCGGATCGCGCCGGCGGTCGCGCAGGCCGCGGCCGATTCCGGCGTCGCCGCGCGGCCGATCGCCGACATGGACGCCTACCGGGACAAGCTGCAGACCTTCGTCTACGCCTCCGGCACGATGATGAAGCCGATCTTCACCGTCGCCAAGCGCGCCGAGAAGAAGCGCGTCGCGTACGCCGAGGGCGAAGAGGAGCGGGTGCTGCGTGCGGCCCAGGTGATCGTCGACGAAGGCCTCGCGCGTCCGACCTTGATCGGCCGGCCCGAAATCATCGCCCAGCGCATCGAGAAGTTCGGCCTGCGGCTGCGGGCCGGCGTCGACTACGACCTCGTCAACACCGAGAACGACCACCGCTTCCGCGATTACTGGCAGAGCTACCACGCCATGACCGCGCGCAAGGGCGTGACCGCGCAGCTCGCGAAGATCGAGATGCGGCGCCGCCTGACGCTGATCGGTGCGATGCTGCTGAAGTCTGGCGAGGTCGACGGCCTGCTCTGCGGCACCTGGGGCACCACGGCGCTGCACCTGCACTACATCGACCAGGTGATCGGCCTGCGCGAGGGCGCAAAAACCTACGCCTGCATGAACGGGCTGATCCTGCCGGGTCGTCAGGTGATGCTGGTCGACACCCACGTCAACTACGACCCGACCGCCGCGCAGCTCGCCGAGATCACCGTGATGGCGGCCGAGGAAATGATGCGCTTCGGCCTGCAGCCCAAGGCGGCGCTGCTCTCGCACAGCAATTTCGGGTCGAGCAACCAGCCGTCGGCCGTGAAGATGCGCGACACGCTCGCCCTGCTGCAGACGCAGGCGCCCTGGCTCGAGGTCGACGGCGAGATGCACGGCGACACCGCGCTCGACGCCGACTACCGCCGAGGCCTGATGCCGGCGAGCACCCTCACCGGCGAGGCCAACCTGCTCGTGCTGCCGAACATCGATGCCGCCAACATCAGCTACA
>CAZZWY010000629.1:0-2612 GCA_964657785.1 uncultured Acetobacteraceae bacterium | reverse complement strand
CGCCGCGAAGGAGGCGTCCTTGGCGCCGTAGACGCCGTCGAGCAGGCGCAGATCGGTGCCGGCCGCGGGCTCGTGGCGCCAGATTTCGATCGCGCCCGACTGGTCTTCGCCCGCCCCGCCGAACAGCACCACCACCGCCTTCAGCAGCGCACCGAAAAAAACCGGAAACGCCACCGCGCACGTCAGCGCCGCCGCCTTCGCCGCGGCCGCGCGCTGGAAATGGCCAGCCTGCAGGTCCTGCAGGATCACCGGGCATCCTTCTTCCCAGACCCGGCCCGGCAGCCCTTCGCCGCGACCGAAGCACATCGCACGGCTGCGGGCGCCGAACGCGGGCGCGTTGTCGTAGTGGCCGCTGCCGAACTCGAGCAGATAGCCGTCGGCATCCGGTACCCAGATTTCCGCCGCACGGATGAACGTCTTCATAGGCATGGGCCTTCTCTTCCTCGACTCGCCGCGAACGGCCTGCTGCCGGGCACTTTTGCAATATGCGAGCCAGAACGACGCTGGTCGGGCTCGCACCAGCGTGCGGCGGGAAAGCACGCCGGCAAAGAAAAATGGCACGCGGCTGGTGCCGCGGCACGGCAGCACGGTGCAGAACCGCGTGCCCGAGCACGGCCGGCGCATGACGGGCTCGCGCGGCAGCGCGTGCGGCCTGCAATTTGCAGGGAGTCTCCCGCTAAGCAGAGGCGCTGCATATTCCGCTGGGAGCACACATGTCAGATTTCAAGCTTTTCGTCCGCTCGGGGCACTGGCCGACCTTGCTGGCGTCCTTCCTCTACTTCGACTTCACCTTCGCGATCTGGGTCCTGAACGGTGCCATGGCGCCATTCATCAGCGAGACCTTCAATCTCAGCGCGGCGCAGAAGGGCTTCATGGTCTCGGTCCCGATCATCGCCGGCGCGCTGATGCGCTTTCCGCTCGGCGTGCTCTCGCAATACATCGGGCGCAAGAACGCGGCGATGGTCGAGATGGGGCTCATCATCATCGCGCTGCTCTACGGCTACCTCTTCGTCGAAACGCACAACGAAGTGCTGGCGATGGGCGTGCTGCTGGGGATCGCCGGCGGCAGCTTCGGCGTCGCGCTCTCGCTCGGCTCGGGCTGGTTTCCGCCGAAGTACAAGGGGCTGGCAATGGGGATCGCCGGGGCGGGCAACTCCGGCACCGTGCTCGCGGTGCTCTTCGCGCCCCCGCTGGCGGTCAAATACGGCTGGACCACGGTCTACGGTCTCGCGGCCGCAACGATGCTCCTGCCGATGCTGGTGATGTGGTTCATGGCCAAGGAACCGCCGGATGTGGAGGAGCACCAGACCTTCCGCCATCACATTGCCTGCCTGTTCGAGAAGGACGGCTGGGCCTTCAGCCTCATCTACGTCATCACCTTCGGCGGCTTCATCGGCCTCGCGAGTTTCCTGCCGACCTACTTCTACGACCAGTTCAAGGTCACGAAGGTCGAGGCCGGCCAGCTGACGATGCTCGCGACCCTGGTGGGTTCGGCGATCCGCATCGTCGGTGGCTATGTGTCGGACCGGATCGGCGGCATCAACGCGCTCACCGGCGTGCTCGTGCTGGTGGCGGCAACGCTCGTGCTGTGCGGCCTGGCCGGCTCCTCGGTTGCGGTCACGACGATGCTCTTCATGCTGTGCTTCGCCGCGCTCGGCGCCGGCAACGGCTCGCTGTTCCAGCTCGTGCCGCTGCGTTGGCCCCTGACCACCGCGGTGGCCGGCTCGATGATCGGAGAGATCGGCGCGCTCGGCGGCGGCCTGATCCCGAACGCGATGGGCCAGTCCAAGCAGCTGACCGGCTCCTACCTGTGGGGCTTCGTCGCCTTCGCGGTGCTCGCCCTCCTCATGCTGCTGATGCTGCGCACGGTGCAGATCCGCTGGACGCGCACCTGGGCCGAGAAGGGCGGTCGCGCCCGCACCACGCCGGCACCCGCCGAAACGCCCGACTACGGCCGCGCGACCGCGCCGCAGCGTCGCCCGCTTCGAACATGACGGAGGAATTCTCGCCGCAGCGCCCGGGGACGGGGAGGGGTGGCGCTACGCGGTCGCACGCCCCGCGACCGGCGCGGCTCCCCCGGCCTGGGCCCCGTGCCCCGTCAGCGCGGCAGGAACAGCAGCCAGTAGATCAGCAGCGCGTTGAACAGCAGCGACGCGGCCAGACCGATCTTCCAGAGTACGACCGGGTCGCGGGAGACCAGCGGCGTGCCGCGCAACGCATCGAGCGGGCGGCTGGCACCGGACTGCAGGGCGAGTACCAATTCCTCGGCGGTCTCGAAGCGCTGGGCGCGTTCGAGGGCGACCGCCTTCAGCACGATCCGATCGAGCCAGATCGGCACGTCCGGCCGGAGTCGCGAGGGCGGCTTCGGGTCGCGTCGGAACCGTCCGGTCTGATAGGGCTCGACATCGCCGTAGGGCAGCTTCGTCGTCAGCCATTCGTAGAGGGTCACGCCCAGGGCATAGACGTCGGCGGCCTCGTCGGCTATTCGATGGGCACGAGCATCACCGGCGTCACCGCCAGCGGCAACGTCACCGGCGGCGGCGACTACGTCGGCGGCCTGGTCGGCAAGGCCGAGGACGTGGGCGGCACCACCCTCATCGCCAGCTCGTCGG
>CAZZWY010000628.1:0-2614 GCA_964657785.1 uncultured Acetobacteraceae bacterium | reverse complement strand
ATCCGCCCGGCGAGCGCGTTCGCGAGTCACTGCGCGCAGGCCGCCGGCCCGTTCGGGACGGCGAGCGCCGCGGAAGACTGCCTCTACCTCAACGTCTACACCCCGGCGACCGGCACCGGGCCGTTCCCGGTTATGGTCTGGATCCACGGCGGCGCGCTGTTGACCGGCGAAAGCGACGACTACGACCCGAGCGCCCTGGTGGCGCAGGGCGTGGCGGTCGTGACGCTCAACTACCGCCTCGGGCCGCTCGGCTTCCTCAGCCACCCGGCGCTGAGCGCGGAAGCGGGCGGCGCCTCGGGCAACTACGGCCTGATGGACCAGCAGGCGGCGCTGAAGTGGGTGCAAACCAACATCGGCGTCTTCGGCGGCGACCCGGCCAACGTGACGATCTTCGGCGAGTCCGCCGGCGGCCTCAGCACCCATTCGCAGATCGTGTCACCGCTCGCCGCGGGGCTCTTCCAGAAGGCGATCGTCGAGAGCGGCTCCTACAACCTCGCGCTGGCGAGCCTCTCCACCGCCCAGGGCTGGGGGCAGAACTTCGCGACCGGCGCCGGCTGCACCGACCAGACGGCCGCCTGCCTGCGCGCGCTGCCGGTCGCGACGATTCTCGCCAACGCCGCGGCCCTCCAGGTGTCCGGCAGCACCTCGCCGACGATCGACGGCAAGGTGCTCACCAGCTCCATCGAAGCCGCCTTCGCCGCCGGCACGTTCAACCCCGTGGCGGTGATCGAAGGCACCAATCAGCACGAATACAGCCTGCTCTCGGCGGCGACGATCGACCCCGTGCTCGGCCATCCGATCAGCGCTGCAGACTATCCCGGACAGATCGACGCCGTCGTCGGCCCGACCGTCGGCGCCGCGGTGCGGTCGACGTACCCGCTCAACGGCGCCGAGACCCCGGCGCAGACCTACGACGATGTCCTGACCGACGGCGTCTTCTCGTGCAACGCCCGCAAGGCCGTCAAGCTGCTCGCCGCCGCCGGCATGCCGGTCTACGCCTACGAGTTCGCCGACGCCAATGCGCCGATGGTCTTCAACCTGCCGCCGCGGCCGGAGGGTTTCGGCGCCTACCACGCGGCCGAACTCCAGTATCTGTTCTCGAACGCGACGACGATCTACTACGGCGCGCCCTTCACCGCGGCGCAGACCGACCTGTCGACGAAGATGATCGGCTTCTGGACGCAGTTCGCCAAGACCGGCAACCCGAACCCCGCCGGCAGCACCGGCTGGCCGGCCTACAGCGCCACGACCGACACCGCGCTGACCCTCGCCCCCGGTGCGATCGCGCCGACGACCCAGCTCGCCGCCGAGCACCGCTGCGCCTTCTGGACGCCGGGGGTGTGATCGCCCCGCCGCCGGCGGGCTTCGGCCCCGTCAGGCGGCGAGCGCGAGGCCGGCGGCCGCCGGCACCGGCAGCAGCCGCAGCGCCTGCTCGATCGCCAGGTCGATGCGCCGGCTCGCCGCACCGTCCGGGTCACGGAGTTGCAAGCCGTCGAACTCACCGTCGCTGACGTAGACCCCGGCCGGTACGGTGTTGATCTCGAAGAAGCTCAGGAGCGGCCGGAACTGGTGCTCGAGGACCAGTGCGTGCCGGTCGCTGCCGCCGGTGGCGGCGAGGATCGCCACCTTGCCGCGCAGCCGGGTCGGCTCGAGCAGGTCGAGGAAATGCTTGAAGAGGCCGCTGTACGAGGCCTTGTAGACCGGCGAGCCGATGACCAGCAGGTCGGCCGAGGCCAGCAGCCGGTGCGCGGCGAGCACCGTCGCCGGGAGCCGGTCGAAGGCCACCGCGGCGCCGAGCACCGGGGCCAGTTCGGCGATGTCGATCACGTCGACGTGGCCGTGCAGCGCCGGGGCGATGCGGTGGGCGATGGTCTCCAGCAGCGCGCGGGTTCGCGACGGGGTGCTGAGGCTTCCGGAGAGGACGACGATCTGGGTCATGGTGTGGAGGGGTCGGAGCGCCAGGAAGAAGGGATCGGCATGTTCGGGAAGACCGCGGCTCGGCCCGACCTCTGGCGGCCGCGCGGCGCTGAGGGGGCCCATCATGCCGGCTTCGCGGGATTCGGTCAGGTGGACGGCGCGAAGCTGCTGTCGAAGGTGGCGCGGACATCGAGGCGTTGCTTCAGCAGCCCGGCCTCGAGGTAGAAGTCGGCGGTCGCCTGCTGGTCGGCGAGCACCGAGGCATCGACCGCGACCCAGCGTTGCTGGCGGCGCTCGAACTGCAGGCGCGCCGCCTCGGGCGGGATGCCGATGATGCGGGCCAGCACCGCGGAAAATTCCGCCACGTGCTGATACGACCAGCGCTGCGCGCGCACCACGCGCTGCGAGAAGTCCTGCAGTGCGGCGCGTTTGGTGGCGATCGCGCTGTCGGTCGCCGCGATGAAGCTGAGCCCCGACGAGAGGCCGCGGCCGTTGACCAGCACCCGGGCATGCCCGGCGGTTTCGGCGAGCGCGGTGTAGGGTTCCCAGGTCGCCCAGGCATCGACCGCGCCCTGGGTCAGCGCCAGCTTGGCCTCGGCCGGCGGCAGGAAGCGGAAGGTGTCGGCGTCGGGCCTGAGGCCGGCCGACGCCAGCGCCTTCAGCGCGATGTGGTGGCCGATCGAGCCGCGGTTGGTCG
>CAZZWY010000627.1:0-2633 GCA_964657785.1 uncultured Acetobacteraceae bacterium | reverse complement strand
GTCGAACCGGTGCCGTCGCTCCTGCGCGGCTTCTCCGCCCCGGTGATCCTCGATGACGGCCTGAGCGACGCTCAACTCCTCGTCCTGCTTCAGCACGACAGCGACCCGTTCAACCGCTGGGAATCCGCGCAGCGCCTGACGCTCGGCCGGTTGCTGGCGGCGATCGCGAGCGGCGCCGAACCGGCGCTGGATGCGCCCTTCGTCGACGCGATGCGCGCCCTGCTGCGCCATCCGGCGCTCGACGCGGCGTTCAAGGAGCTGGTGCTCACGCCGCCGAGCGAGGCCTACCTCGCCGAGCAGCTTCGCATCGTCGATCCGCAGCGCATTCATGCGGCCCGGCAGTCGCTGCTGCGGCAGATGGCGACCGCCTTGCATGCCGACTGGGAATGGGCGTTCGACACCCACCAGGTCACCGGCGCCTACTCGCCCGACACCTGCTCGGCCGGCCGACGCGCGCTCGCGAACCAGGCGCTGTCGATGCTCTGTCTCGACGCGGCGTCCCGCGGCGACACGGTGTGGCCGGGACGCGCCTGGCAACGCTTCAAGGACGCCGGCAACATGACCGACCGCCTCGGCGCGCTGACCGCGCTGGTGCATTCGAATGCCGAGCTCGCCGCGCCCGCCCTCGAGAGGTTCCACGCGCTGTTCCGCGACGACGCGCTCGTGATCGACACCTGGTTCAGCCTGCAGGTCACCGCGCCGGAGAGCGAAGGCCGGGTCTTCGCCCGGGCGCAGCAGCTGCTGCGTCACCCGGACTTCTCGATCCGCAACCCGAACCGGGCGCGCAGCCTCGTCTACTCGCTCTGCGCCGCGAACCCGGCCGCGTTCCACCGTGCCGACGGCGCGGGCTACGCCTTCTGGGCCGACCGCGTGATCGAGCTCGACAAGCTCAATCCGCAGCTCGCCGCGCGCATCGCCCGGGTCGCCGATCGCTGGAATCAGCTCGCCGAGGCCTACCACGGCGCCGCGCGTGCCGCGGTCAGACGGGTCGCAGCCCAGCCCGGCCTCTCGAGCAACGTGCTCGAGATCATCCAGCACGCGCTGCGGGACTAGGCCGCCATCTTTTCTGCAAACCCAGGAGCTCCCGGAAAACCCATGGCCCAGAAGAAGAACGCGTTCTATGCCCAGTCTGGCGGCGTCACCGCCGTCATCAACGCCTCCGCCTGCGGCGTCATCGAAACCGCCCGCCTCCACAAGGACCGCATGGGCAAGGTCTACGCCGGGCGCAACGGCATCATCGGCGCCCTGACGGAGGACCTGATCGACACGACCAAGGAGTCGGCCGCCGCGATCGCCGCGCTGCGCACGACGCCCTCGGGCGCCTTCGGGTCCTGCCGCTTCAAGCTCAAGTCGCTCGACGCCAACCGGCGCGAGTACGAGCGCCTGATCGAGGTCTTCAAGGCGCACGACATCGGCTACTTCTTCTACAACGGCGGCGGCGACTCGGCCGACACCTGCTTCAAGGTCAGCCAGCTGTCCGAGGCGATGGGTTACCCGCTGCAGGCGATCCATGTGCCGAAGACGATCGACAACGACCTGCCGATCACCGACTGCTGTCCCGGCTTCGGCTCGGTTGCGAAGTACGTCGCGGTGTCGACGCTCGAAGCCTCGTTCGACGTCCGCTCGATGGCCGCGACCTCGACCAAGGTCTTCGTCGTCGAGGTGATGGGACGGCACGCGGGCTGGATCGCGGCGGCCGGCGGCCTGGTCGAGGAGCACGGCATTCCGGTCGTGATCCTCTTCCCCGAAGTGGTGTTCGACGAGAAGAAGTTCCTGGCCCGGGTCGACAAGCTCGTGAAGGCGCACGGCTTCTGCACGGTCGTCGTGTCCGAAGGCTGCCACCATGCCGACGGCACCTTCCTCGCCGAGCAGGGTCCGAAGGATGCGTTCGGTCACGCGCAACTCGGCGGCGCGGCGCCGGTCGTCGCGAACATGATCAAGCAGGCGCTCGGCCACAAGTTCCACTGGGCGGTCGCCGACTACCTTCAGCGCGCGGCGCGTCACATTGCGTCGGCGACCGACGTCAAGCAGGCGTACGAGCTCGGCAAGAAGTCTGTCGAACTCGCCCTGCAGGGACACAACGCCGTCATGCCGACGATCGACCGCATCAGCGACGCGCCCTACAAATACAAGATCGGCATGGCGGCGCTGTCGAAGGTGGCCAACGTGGAGAAGTTCATGCCGAAGAATTTCATCACCCGCGACGGCTTCGGCATCACCGACAAGTGCAAGGCCTACCTCGCCCCCTTGATCAAGGGCGAAGACTATCCACGCTACAAGAACGGCCTGCCGGTCTACGTCAGTCTGAAAAACGAGCCGGTCAAGAAGAAGCTCGGCGCCTTCGAGTTGCAGTAGCGGCTCGGCTTGTCCGGGGCAAAGTCGATCGGCTAGAATCGCTTTTTCTCCGGAGTGCCCTGCGCGCACTGGAGTGGAAAAGCCGGTGTAGCTCAGTTGGTAGAGCAGCGCATTCGTAATGCGAAGGTCAACAGTTCGATTCCGTTCATCGGCACCAGTCACGTTGAAAGAGCCCGGAGCGCGAGTTCCGGGCTTTTTTCGTTCTTAGGCGGTGGAACCTCAGACCAGACCGATGTCTTTCGAAGCGACGCCGGCGAAGATGCGATCTTTCTGTGCCG
>CAZZWY010000626.1:0-2634 GCA_964657785.1 uncultured Acetobacteraceae bacterium | reverse complement strand
GGTGCAGGATCTGCTGGTAGAAATCGCGCCAGCAGAGTTCCGAGAGCCAGACCGCGGCCCCCGGCGCCTCGGGAGACGCGTGCTGCCGAGCCACCGCGGCGCGCGCCGCCTCGCGGATCGAGAGCGTTCCGAAGCGCAGGTGCACCGAGAGTCGGCTCGGGCCGGGCACGGCGGGGAAGTCGCGGTCGTGGTCGTAGGCGTCGATGCGCTTGGTAAATTCGTGCAGCAACCTGGCGGCGCCCTCGCTGCCGGGGGGAATGCCGATCTCGGGCAGGTTGCTCGGCTCGAAACCGATGTCGCGCAACGTCGGCAGCGCGCCGCCGACGCCCTCCTCGACGGTCGCCAGCGCATCGGCGTGGCGCTCGGTCGGATAGGCTTTCAGGAAAAACCCGTCGAGGCGCTGCAGCCACGCCCGTTTGTACGGCGTGAAGACGGTGTAGGGCCGGCCCGCGCCGGTCAGCACTTCGCTGCGCTCGAAGAGGACGTGGTCTTTCGAGGTGTGCAGCGCGATGCCGGCCTTTGCCAGCGCCTCGCTCGCGGCGGCATCGCGCTCGAGGGCGTAGGGATCGTCGTCATGGTTCGCATAGACAGCTTCGACGCCGAGGGACGTCGCCAGCGCCGCGATTTCGGCGACCGACTGTCCCTGGCGCACGATCAGCCGCACGCCGGGCTTGCCGTGCCTGACCCCGAGCGCGTGCAGCTGCCGATCGAGATCGGCGAGGCTTTCGAGGATGAACTCGACCCGCCGGTCGATCCGTGGCAGCGGATCGAGCAGCTCGCGGTCGAACACGAAGGCGCAGTAGACGCTTCGCGCATCGCAGAGCGCGTGGTAGAGCGCGGCGTGATCGGAAGCCCGCAGGTCGCGCCGGAACCAGACGAGAGCGGAATTGAGCGAACGGTGCATCGCAGGAGTGTGCGACAGGAATTAAAATCGCCTCATGACCAGCGCCCCCGTCAATTTCACGAACCAGTTCCTGATCGCGATGCCGGGCAAGGTCGGCGAGACTTTCGACGGCACCGTGGTCTACCTCTGCGAGCACACCGACAAGGGGGCGCTCGGCCTGGTCATCAACAAGCCGATCGACATCAAGCTGAAGAACCTGTTCGAGAAGGTCGACCTGTCGCTCGATCGGGAGGACCTGGCCGAAGCGCCGGTCTACTTCGGCGGCCCGGTGCAGACCGAGCGCGGCTTCGTGCTCCACGAACGGCTCGGCGGCGAGGGCGAGGAGGGTGGTCACTACAACTCGTCGCTGCAGATCCCCGGCGGCCTCGAGATGACGACCAGCAAGGACGTGCTCGAGGCGCTCTCGAGCGGCGCCGGGCCGAAGAAGATTCTGGTGACGCTCGGCTACAGCGGCTGGGGCGCCGGCCAGCTCGAGGACGAAATGGGCCGCAACGGCTGGATCAACGTCAACGCCGAGCCGTCGATCATCTTCGACACGCCCGTCGGCGAGCGCTACGACAAGGCGCTCTCGCTGCTCGGCATCGACGCGCGGATGTTGAGCCAGGACGCGGGGCACGCGTGAATGGTGACCGCCTCGAGGCGGGCACCGCTTCGCCCGCCCGCGTCGCCCCGCTCTCCTTTCTGGCTTTCGATTTCGGCCTTCGTCGTGTCGGCGTCGCCACCGGCAACACGTTGACCCGCAGCGCGATGCCGCTTCGCACCGTGGCGGCGACGGGCGATGCCCGCTTCGACGCGATCGGTGCGCTCGTCAAGGAGTGGCAGCCCGCTGCCCTCGTCGTCGGCGTGCCATTCCATCCCGACGGTGCGGCGCACGAGAATACCGACCGCGCCCGCCGCTTCGCGCGCCAGCTCCACGGGCGCTTTCGCCTGCCGGTGCACGAGGTCGACGAGCGCTACAGCACCACCGAGGCCCACGCGCAAGGCGCCCACGACCTCGACGCCGCATCGGCGGCGATCATCCTCGACCAATACCTGAGCTCGCTCGAATGACGACGCTGCACCTCGACGCCGAAGCGCTCTACGACGATCTGCGAAGCCGGGTGCGTGGCCTGCTCGACCGCGATACGGTGCTCGTCGGCATCTGGTCGGGCGGCGCCTGGCTCGCCGAGCGCCTGCACCGCGACCTCGAGCGGCCGGGCGAGCACGGCGTCATCACGAGCGCCCTGCACCGCGACGACTTCGGCTCGCGCGGCATGAGCCCGACGGCCGACCCGACACGCCTGCCGTTCGAGGTCGAGGGCCACGACATCCTGCTGGTCGACGACGTGCTCTACACCGGGCGCACCGTGCGCGCCGTCGTCAACGAGCTGTACGACTTCGGCCGGCCGGCGCGGGTGGCGCTCGCGGTGCTCGTCGACCGGGGCGGGCGCGAGCTGCCGGTCGAGGCGGCGGCGTCGGCCGCCCGCATCGCACTGCCTGCCGCGCAACGCCTGCGGCTGGCACGCGACGCGGCGGGGCGGTTCAGCTTCGACATCACCGGCCCGGCCGCCTGATGCTCGCCGGCCGCAACCCGCAGCTCAACTCGCACGGCGAGCTGATGCACCTGCTGTCGATCGAAGGCCTGCCGCAAGCGGTGCTGCTGCAGATCCTCGACACCGCCGGCACCTTCCTGAGCGTCAACGACCGCGAGGTCAAGAAGGTGCCGCTGCTGCGGGGAAAGAGCGTCTTCA
>CAZZWY010000625.1:0-2644 GCA_964657785.1 uncultured Acetobacteraceae bacterium | reverse complement strand
CGACGGCGTCGGTGATTGCCTGATCTCGCCGGGCCTCAAGCGGCCTTTTTCGCGACCGCCTTCTTCGCCGCGGCCGGCGCCTTCGCGGCGCGCGGCTCGAACTCGAAGCTCACCTTGCCTTCCTTCTTGTCATAAACGAGGAAGGCCTTGAACTTCCGGCGCGTCTTGTTCGAGACGAAGCCGTCGAGCAGGTCGGTCTTGCCGGTCGCGAGGAGCTTGGTCATCTGCTCGGGTGCGATCGGCTGCTGCAGGATGATCTTGCCGCTCTTGAAGTCGCAGGTGACGTTCGCGCCGACCGCGTGCTCGCAGACGTAGCTCGTGCCGTGCTCGTAGACGGCGCCGACGTCCTTCGGGCACTTGCCGAGGCTCTGCTGGCCCGAGAAGTCGATCGGCTCGCCGGATTCGCCCTCGCGCTTGGCCGCTTCGCCGAAATCGAATTCGAGCTTCCAGTTGCCGATCTCGTCGTCGTGGACGAGCTTGAGCTCGGCCGTGAACGGCCAGCCCGCCTTCGAGCGGAAGCCTTCGAGCGGGCCGATGCGTTTGTCGGCGAGGAAGCGTTCGACCTCGTCGAGCTCGAAGGCGCGGCTGCCCGGGATCTTGCTGATCGAGAAGCCGCAGCCTTCGGTGGCAGGGGGCTTGCCGGCGCAGGCGAAGCGGCGGTAGTTCTCCTTGACGACGCCGCCGCAATTCGGGCACGGCGCCTTGAGCGTCGCGTAGTCGCCGGGGATCGTGTCGCGGTCGTACTCCTTCGCTTTCTTGACGATGCGCTCGGCCATCTGCGCGATCTGCGCCATGAACTTCTCGCGCTCGAGCCGCCCCTTTTCCATCTCGGCGAGCTGGAACTCCCAGTTGCCGGTGAGCTCGGGCTTGGTCAAATCCTCGACGCCGAGGCCGCGCAGCAGCGTCATCAGCTGGAAGGCCTTGGCGCCGGGCACCAGGTCGCGGCCGTCGCGGTGGATGTACTTCTCGTAGATCAGGCCTTCGATGATCGCGGCGCGCGTGGCCGGCGTGCCGAGGCCCTTCTCCTGCATCGCCTCGCGCAGTTCGTCGTCGTCGATCAGCTTGCCGGCGCCTTCCATCGCCGAGAGCAGCGTCGCCTCGGTGTAGCGCGCCGGCGGCTTGGTCTTGAGCGCGTTGACGTCGACCGACTCGGTGCGCACGACCTCGCCCTTCGCGACCGCGACCAGGTTGGCGTCGTCTTCCTGGGCTTCCTTGCCGTAGACCGCGAGCCAGCCGGGCTTGACCATCACCTTGCCGTTGGTCTGGAACTTGTGCTCCGCCGCGCCCGCCTTCACGGTCGAAATGCGCGTCGTGACCATGAACTCGGCCGGCGGGAAGAACACCGCGAGGAAGCGCTTGACGACCATGTCGTAGAGCTTGGCCTCGATGTCCGAGAGACTGCGCGGCGCCTGCAGGGTCGGGATGATGGCGAAGTGGTCGGAGACCTTGGCGTTGTCGAAGATGCGCTTGTTGGGCTTGACGTAGCCTTCCTTCAACGCCTTCTTCGCGTGCGGCGCCAAAGCCCGCAGCGGGCCGGGCAGGTCCTCGGTCGAGATCATCTCCATCGTCTGCTTGACGACGTTGACGTAGTCCTCGGGCAGGGCCTTGCTGTCGGTCCGCGGGTAGGTCAGCACCTTGTGCTTCTCGTAGAGCGCCTGCGCGATCGAGAGCGTGGTCTTGGCCGAGAAGCCGAGGCGCGAGTTGGCCTCGCGCTGCAGCGTCGTCAGGTCGTAGAGGCCGGGGGCGCTCTGCGTGCTCGGCTTGGCTTCCTCGGTCACGGTTGCCGGCTGGGTGCGGCAGGCCTGGGCGATGGCCTGGGCGTCGCGCTCGTCCCAGAGCCGGTCGGACCGCTGCTCCGGGTCGTCGGGGTTCTTCTTCCACTTCGGGTCGAACCACTTGCCCGCGTACTCGCCCGCCTGCGCCGCGAAGGTGGCCCTGATCTCCCAATAGTCGCGCGACACGTGCTTCCTGATCTTCTCCTCGCGCTCGACCATGATCGACAGCGTGGGCGTCTGCACCCGGCCGACGGTCGTCAGGAAGAAGCCGCCGTCGCGCGAGTTGAAGGCGGTCATCGCCCGGGTGCCGTTGATACCGACGAGCCAGTCGGCTTCCGACCGACAACGCGCGGCGTCGGCCAGCGGCAGCATCTGCTGGTCGGTGCGCAGGTGCTCGAAGCCCTCGCGGATGGCCGCCGGGGTCATGCTCTGCAGCCAGAGTCGCTTGACCGGGTGCTTGCTCTTCGTGTGCTGCTGGATCAGGCGGAAGATCAGTTCGCCCTCGCGCCCGGCGTCGCAGGCGTTGATCAGCTCGGTCACGTCCTTCCTCTTGACGAGCTTCATGATCGCCGAGAGCCGGCCCTTGCTCTTGTCGATCGGGTTCAGGTCGAAGTGCGGCGGGATCACCGGCAGGTTGGCGAAGCTCCACTTGCCGCGCTTGACGTCGTACTCCTCGGGCGCGGCGATCTCGACCAGGTGGCCGATGGCCGACGACAGGACGAAATCGTCCGACTCGAAGTAATCGTCGTGCTTCTTGAAGCCGCCCAGCGCCCGCGCGATGTCGTTCGCGACGGAGGGCTTTTCAGCGATGATCAGAGCCTTGCTCATGGAGCCTGTCGGTGAAGTCGAGGTCGCTGCGAAATGGCGTC
>CAZZWY010000624.1:0-2650 GCA_964657785.1 uncultured Acetobacteraceae bacterium | reverse complement strand
CGTCGACACCTCGGATTGCGCTGCCGCGGACTGCATACGCGTCTTCTGTACATCGCCGACGAGCTTCGCCCTTTCGGCGTCCCACTGAGACTCGGCGCGCGTCTTCTCGGCCAGCAACGTCGCCTGCTGCTCCTGGGCCTGCTTCAACGCTTCCTGCGTCCGCCGCAGCGCCTCGCGCTGGCGGGCGGTGCGCGCCGGGTCGGCGGCTTCCGGCTGCGCCGAAGCGCTGCCTGCGGTGGTCGACAGCATCAGTGCGATCGTGGTTGCGGCGAACAGCCGCCTCCCGAGCTTCGAGTCACGGTCTTTCATCGCCCGCCTCAAAAGCGCGAATTGACTTCGAGCTGGATCACGTCGATCTTCAGCGGGGCGCTGCTCAGGTTGCCGGTCAGCGCCCCACCGACCACCGTGCGCACGCCGTCGTCGAGGTTGCGGGTGCTGGTCCAGCGCAGGCCGAGGGTGGTGTTGCGTTCGAAGGCGTAGGTCGCGCCGAGGCTGTAGCCCTTGTAGCTGGTGCCGCCGAGGTGCCAGGTGGTGTCGGTCAGGCCGTCGACCCAGGCATCGCGGTCGAACTTGCGGAAGGCGACGAAGGTCTGCCAGGTGCCTTTCTCGGCGACTGCAGCCGCGCCGAGCATCAGGCGCGCCTGCAGGCCGGTCGTCTTGTTGGCGAGTGTGTCGACGCTGTCGGTGCCGGCGCGGCGCCGGATGTCGGCGAGGTCGAAGGCGCTGTTCTTGACGTAGTCGACGACGAGGCTCGCTTCGGTCGGCGCGAACTGGCGGAAGGTGATGCCGGTCGTCAGGTTGATCGGGCGGAACTTCGACGCCAGGCCCCAGACCGGCGCGCCGGTGTTGGTCGGGTCGTTCAGGTTGATGAGCGTGTTGCCGCGCTGGCGGAAGTTCGGCGGGTACTGGCTCAGCTGGTAGGCGACGGTGCCGGCGAGCGCCCCGGTCGGCGCCGGGTTCGCCTCGTGCGTGCCCTCGATGTTGCTGAAGTCGTAGATCGCCAGGCCGAGCCGCCACTGCGTCTTCGCGTCGATCGACCAGTCGCCGCCGATCTGCGCCCCGAGCAGCCATTTGCGGCTCGTCGTCAGCGCCGATTCCTCGAGCGGGAAGGCGCCGATGTTGACGAAGCCGTAGGCGCCGCGCGCGAGGTTGTGCTCGCCGTGCACCGCCACGCCGTCGACGGCGAGGTCGTCCGACCAGAGCAGGTCGGTGCCGTAGAAAGGCACGGCGATCCTGCCGCCCTCGATGCGCCAGTCCTGCACCGGCTCCCAGCGCAGCCAGGCGCGGTCGAGGCCGATCGCATAGCGGTTGAAGTCGTTGCCGAGCGTCTGCGACGCCGTCGCCGGCCCGCCCGTGCCGCCCGAGAGGGTGCCGGTGCCGCCGGTGCTGAAACGGATGCCGGTGGAGACGGTGTCCGAGACCTTGACCGTGGCGCCGAAGCGCGCTCGCAGGGTCAGCCTTTCGCGGTTGTGGGTGGTGTTGGTGAGGTCGGGTGACCAGGCGGGCGAATCGACCTGCGAGCGGTACACGTCGGCCGCGAGGTTGCCGGGCGCGAAGCGGTCGTTCTGTGCGCGCAGCCGAATGTCGCCGGCGAAGGTGACCGCCGAGAGCCACGCCGGGAGCTTGCGCGCATCGGCCCAGCCTTCGTCGCGGGCGGTGGAGAGCACGCCGAGCTTGACCTCCTCGGTGATCTGCGCCCGCACGCTCTCGGGGATGTAGGGGACGCGGACGACCGGCGGCGCGCCGGAGGCGGCCGCGGCGGGTGCCGCTGCGGCCAGCGCGGCGCGTGGCGGCGCGGTCTGCCTGAGGAGGCCTTCGGCGCGCTCGCGACTGATGAGGCCCTGGTCGACCAGGGCCTGGATGAGCGCGGTGGTGGTCGCCCTCAACTGTTCGAGTTCGCTGCGATCGTCGGCCCGCGCCGGCGCGGCGGCGAGCAGCGCGGTCAGCAGCAAGGGCAAGGCGAATGCCGGTCGAAGGGCCGAAGGTGCGAAGGCGGGTGTGCGCATGACGCTGCTCGTGAAGGAAGGGAGGGATGAAGGTCGGTTCAGCCGGCGGCGCGCATGCTCAGCCGGAAGCGCAGCGGCTGGGTCAGGCCGGTGTGCTGCGGCAGTTGCAGGCGGCGCGAGGTTTCGTCGAGCGCGGCGCGCAGGTCGGTGTCGGTCGCGGCATTGCTGCCGGGGACGAGCTCGATCTTCTGGATCCGCCCGCTCGGCTCGATCCAGATCGCGAAGGTCGCGACGACTTCGCCGGCCTCGGGCTTCAGGTGTTTTTCGATCTCGTCGCGCAGCAGCTGGCGCGCGGTGTTGGCGTAGAAGCGCTCCTGGGCGCGGTCCGACGCCGTGCCGCCGCCACCGCTCGCCGCCGCGCCGATGACCGGGGCGCCGCCCTTGTAGTCCTCGCCGACCGGGCCGGCGGCGAAGGCGCTCGGCCCGTCGCCGGCGGCGCCTTCCATCTTGATCGGCGCTTCGGCGGGCTTGGGTGTATCGGGGGCCTTCGGCGCCTGCTCGCGCACCGCCTGCTTCGGCTCGTCCTTCGGTGGCTCGGGCTTGCGCTCGACCTTCGGCGGCGGCGGCGGCGGGGTGTCGGGCAGGATCGAGATCTTCGCGACTTGCCGCTTCGCCGCCGCCGGGCTGCCGATCAGCTCCCTCAG
>CAZZWY010000623.1:2052-2660 GCA_964657785.1 uncultured Acetobacteraceae bacterium | reverse complement strand
ACCTGTCGCGAACCAGGCGGGTGGCTTTCGTCGCCGGGCTGCTGCTGACCGCCGCGGCCGGCGCGCAGGCCCAGGCGACGGACGCCGTACCGGCGAAGGCGGCCGTCTGCGCGGCCTGCCACGGCCCGGAGGGCAAGTCGACGCAGGCGGCCTACCCGATCCTCGCCGGTCAGACGGCGCGCTACATGTACCTGGAGCTGAAGGACTTCCAGGAGGGCCGGCGCAGCAACCCGCTGATGAGCCCGATGGTCGTCGGCATGACGCGCGACGAGATGCACGAGCTGTCGGACTATTTCGCCAAGCAGAAGCCCCCGGTGCAGGCCTTCGCCGCCGATCCGGCCAAGGCTGTGCTCGGCAAGGCCAAGGCGGACGAGACGCTCTGCACGATGTGCCACCTCGGCGGCTTCGTCGGGCAGAACGAAATCCCGCGTGTTGCCGGCCAGCACTACGACTACATCGTCAAGCAGCTGACCGACTTCAAGGCGCACAACCGCACCAACGATGCCGGCAGCATGACGAGTGTCGCAGGGACCTTGAGTCCGCAGGATATCGAGAACCTGGCGCATTACATCGTCGGGTTGTGAGCGGCGCGCGCGGCCGTATCGTTC
>CAZZWY010000623.1:0-2042 GCA_964657785.1 uncultured Acetobacteraceae bacterium | reverse complement strand
CGCGCGCCGCTCAGGCGAAGTCGGCTCGCCAGAGGTGCTTCGCGCGAGTGGCCATTCGCGCCTGTCGCGCCTCCATCTTCGCAGGCGTCCATTCGTCGCCGACCACGTCCGGTAGCGAACGGCTCATCTCGTAGCGGCTCTGCGCATAGGCGCCCAGCTTGACGGCGAGTTCCGCGTTACCGACAGTCCGATTGAGCGCCGGCTCCAGCCATGTCAGGTTGCCGAGGCGGTCGATGCAGTTGTCCCAACTTTCGCGCGGAAACGATGCCTCCCGCTGGGCGGCCGGATTCTGGGGAAGGATGTGTTCGATGCTGCCGGGGTCGGTGCCGGGATCGATGGGGCGGCCCGACAGGTCGGACTCCAGACGCGCGAGGATGTAGCGCACGAGCTTGCTTCCCTGGCCTGTACCGTCGGGGGCCAGGGTAGCGAAGGCGCGCGCAAACCGCTCGTCATCGACGTAGATGGATCGCAATGCCTCGAAGACCGCCGCAGGGGTTGTGATTCGGCCGTCGAGAATGCCCTTTGCGGCGTCGTGAAATACCAGCTCCAAGGCGTTGGTGTTCAGGCCACTCACGGCGCTGTACCGGAACAGGACGACGACCAGCAACCGCAGAACCCGGGCGAAGTCCTGTGCGCTGAATTGCTCCCAGGCTGCGAAGACGAGGGGCGTCATTTGACGGACGCGAATGATGTTCAGGTCGCGAACGTGGACAGCACTTTCCGGTCGATCGATCCAAAACGCGTGTTGCGGGTCAAAGATTGCCGCGAAAACTTCGGCTCGAAGTTCGAGTGCACCGAGAAGCGCAAACGTCTGTTCGCCATCCCGCACACGTTCTCTGACAAGCTTGAAAAGCCGTTGGGTCCGGACGCGACGCAGCTCGCATTGCAAGTGATATCGGAGGAACTCGGGAAAGCGCTCCTGTTGCACGGTGTTCATCAACGCTTTCCAGCGGCGCTGCAACGCTTCCAGATCCGACGATGTCCGCAGACGCGAGAACAGATAGTTCTTCAGCAGATCCGTTGCCGACAGTTCGAGCCCGCGAGCGTTGAGCGTCTCGAAGACGGTATAGGCGTTGAGCTCGTCGTCGACCGCAATCCGGATGAACATCAATTGGCGCCCGGCAGTCTCGGACACCAGCCGCGCCAGACGAGCGCCATCCGGGGCAGCACCCGCCCATTCGTCGACCTGTCGTTTGAAGTACAGAAAGCACTGCCACAACAGCCGATTCGATTTGGGCAGGCCTCGTGGGTTGAGCGGGTTGCGCAACTGAACCAGATAGTCCTGGTAAAAGCCGTTGTCGTTGTCGTTGAGGCTCAACTTGCTGGCTTGGATCAGCGAAGCAGGATCCTTCTCCCCGATGAACCGAGCGCGGAGAGCTTCGGCCCGTTGCCGATTGTCATCGGAGTCGACATCCTGCTCTGCGAGTTCGCGCAGGCGGGCGATCACCGACAAGACGAACAGACTGAGCGTGGCGAGCCGCTGCTGCCCGTCGATCACCGCGAACTGCCGGTCCGACTTGCCCTCGACCACCAGCGCGCCCATGTAGTGCGTGTCATCGGGGCGGGCCGAGAGATCCTCGATATCGGTCCACAGGTCTTCCCACTGCTCTTCAGTCCAGGAATAGTCGCGTTGATAAGCGGGTACGACGTAGAGCCGTCCATTGCCGATCAATTCGAGAAAAGTCGCTGTGCCGGTGTTGAGAAGATTGGACTTGGCCACGATCGCTTTCCGAGAGAGCCGCTGTGTCGTCGGGCATGAAACGAGGCGGGTGCGCTTCGATCGTACTTCAGCGACCCAATCGGGACTCTGACGCAGGCACGGCCCCCAGCACTGCTTCCGGCCCCGACAGCCAGCGCCACTGCCCCGGCGCCAGCGCCTCGGGCAGGCCCAGCACACCATAGGCACTGCGGTGCAGGCCCAGCACGGTGTTGCCGGTCGCGGCCACCATCCGCTTGACCTGGTGGTACTTGCCTTCCAACAAGGTCATGCGCAGGGTCGCCGGGCCCGTCCGCTCGCAGGCCGCGGCGCGCACGGGCAGCGG
>CAZZWY010000622.1:0-2667 GCA_964657785.1 uncultured Acetobacteraceae bacterium | reverse complement strand
TGGCCGCGCCGCGGTCGCCGCCGGGGCGCGGATGCATGCGCCGCTGCGCTTCATGGCGTCGATCGAGGAGAGCGGCCGCGTCGTCGGCGCCCGGCTCAAGCAGGGCGAGGCGACGCGCGAGATCCGTGCGCGCTGGGTCGTGCTCGCGACCGGCGCGGTGCCGCAGGCGCTGCTCGCCGCCGGCATGTCGACCCGGCACACGCCGAGCGGCGTCGCGCTGCGCGGCTACGTCAGGAACGACGCGATGGTCGGCCGCATCACCGCGCTCGAGATCGTCTGGCACCGGGCGCTCTCGCCCGGCTACGGCTGGATCTTCCCGTGCCCGGGCGGTGTCTTCAACATCGGTGTCGGCGTCGCCGACAGCCACGACGCGCAGCGCGATCCCGACGCGGGCGACGCCGGCCTGAAGATGCGCGAGATCAACCTGCGCGAGGTCATGGACGCGTTCCAGCGCGTCTATGCGCCGGCCCGCGAGCTGATGGCCGGCGGCACGCTCGTCGGGCCGCTCAAAGGCGCGCCGCTCCGCTGCACGCTCGCCGGCGCCCGCTTCAGCCGGCCCGGGCTCGTCGTCACCGGCGAAGCGGCGGGCAGCACCTATTCCTTCACCGGCGAGGGCATCGGCAAGGCGCTCGAAACCGGCATCCACGCGGGCGAGATCGTGGGTGCGGCGATCGGCGCAGCGCCGGCGGCCGACGCCAAGACCTGCGCCGACTACGAAGCGCGCCTCGCGGCGCTCAAGCCGCGCTTCGAGCTCTACCAGCGCGCCAACCTCGTCAACCGCTATCCCTGGCTGACCGACCTGCTGATCTGGCGCGCCAACAAGAGCCCGCGGCTCCTCGGCCGGATGAGCGGTGTGCTCAACGAGACGAGCAACCCGGGCAACCTGGTGTCGGTCAAGGGCCTCTACCGCGTCTTCACCGAGTAGCGCCGCGCCGCCGCCATGTGCCAGCTCCTCGGCCTGAACGCCAACACGCCCACCGACGTGCGCTTCTCGTTCACCGGCTTCGCGACCCGCGCCGACGAACACAAGGACGGTTTCGGCGTCGCCTTCTTCGAGGGCGCCGGGGTCCGCCTGATGGTCGACTCCAAAAGCGCCCGCGACTCGCCGATCGCCGACATGGTGCGGCACTACCCGATCCGCAGCGACAACATCGTCGCCCACATCAGGAAGGCGACGCAGGGCGCCGTCGCGCTCCAGAACTGTCACCCCTTCGTGCGCGAACTGTGGGGGCGCTACTGGGTCTTCGCGCACAACGGCGACTTGAAGGATTTTTCGCCGCGCCTGCACGGCGCCTTCCGGCCGGTCGGGGAGACCGACAGCGAGCGCGCCTTTTGCTGGCTGATGCAGGAGCTCGCCAAGGCACACGCCAGCGTTCCGTCGATTCCCGAGCTGACCGCGACCTTGCGCGAGCTCGCCGTCCGGCCGGCGGCCCACGGCACCTTCAATTTCATCCTCGGCAACGGCCAGGCGCTCTGGGCGCATGCGTCGACGCACCTCTGGCACCTGATCCGGCAGCACCCGTTCACCCGCGCCTCGCTGCGCGACGAGGACGTGACCGTCGACTTCGCCGAGTTCACGACAAAGGCCGACCGCATCGCCGTCGTCGTCACCGAGCCGCTCACGCGGGACGAAGTGTGGGTGCCGTTCGAGCCGGGCGAATTGCGGGTGTTCGTCGACGGCGAATCGGTGCCGGTTTGAAGTCGTTCGGGCACACTGGCAGCCTCCCGATCCGCATCCTCCGATGAGCCGCCCCCACCCTCGCTTCGACACGTTCTATCGCCAAGACGCGCTGACCCGGCTGTTGCACGAGTACGCCGCCTCCGACCCCGGCCTCGTCTCGGTCGTGTCGATCGGCAAGAGCTTCGAGGGCCGCGACATCTGGGTCGCGACCGTCACCAACGTCGCGACCGGCGCCGACACCGACAAGCCCGCGTTCTGGGCCGACGGCAACATCCACGCCGCCGAGCTGACCGCCAGCACCGCGGTGCTCTACTACCTGCACCAGCTCGTCAGCGGCCACGGCACCGATCCGCAGATCACCCACCTGCTCGACACCCGCACGGTCTACCTCTGCCCGCGCCTCAACCCCGACGGCGCCGAGCTCGCCCTCGCCGACCGCCCGCGCCACATCCGCTCGAGCGTGCGCCGCTACCCCTTCGACGAGGCCCCCGTCGACGGCCTGACCACCGAGGACATCGACGGCGACGGCCGCATCCTCTCGATGCGCCTGCCCGACCCCCACGGCCCGTACAAGAAGTGCGACCGCGACCCGCGCCTGATGGTCGCGCGCCAGCCGGGCGAGTTCGGCGGCGAGTACTTCCGGGTCGTGCCCGAGGGGCTCATCGCCAACTACGACGGCCTCACGATCCGCGTCAACAAGGACCCGGAAGGCCTGGACCTGAACCGCAACTTCCCGTCGTTCTGGCGCCAGGAGCACGAGCAGGCCGGCGCGGGCGACTACCCGACCAGCGAGCCCGAGGTCAAGGCGATGGTCGACTTCGTCGTCGCCCACCGCAACATTGGCGCGGCCATCAGCTACCACACCCACGGCGGTGTGATCCTGCGGCCGATGGGCACGATGAGCGACGACGACATGATCCCCGAGGACCTCTGGTCGATCAAGCGCTTCTCGGCGATTGGCGCCGAGCTCACCGCCTATCCCGCGA
>CAZZWY010000621.1:0-2674 GCA_964657785.1 uncultured Acetobacteraceae bacterium | reverse complement strand
CGGCCGCGCACCGCGGTGCTCAACAACCTCGAGTTCGACCACGCCGACATCTTCGACGACCTCGCCGCGATCGAGCGCCAGTTCCATCACCTGGTGCGGACCGTGCCGGCGCACGGCCGGCTCGTCGTCAATGCGCGGGCCGAGGCGCTGCAGCGCGTGCTCGCGATGGGCTGCTGGAGCGAGGTGCAGCGTTTCGGCGCCCGCAAGGAAGAACCGGGCGCCCTGCGCGCGCGCGGCGAGCCGCACGCGTTCGACGTGTTGCGCGGCGCGATGAAGATCGCGCGCGTCGAGTGGCCGCTGATCGGCGAACACAACCAGTTGAACGCGCTGGCGACGATCGCGGCGGCCGAGCACGTCGGCATTGCGCCGGAGGCGGCGGCGCGCGCGCTGGCCGGATTCCAGAACGTGCGGCGGCGGCTTGAGCTGCGCGGCGAGGTCGCCGGCGTCAAGGTGTACGACGACTTCGCGCACCACCCGACGGCCATCCGCACCACCGTCGGCGGGCTGCGCCGCAAGGTCGGCCGGGCGCGAATCCTCGCCGTCTTCGAGCCGCGCTCGAACACGATGAAACAGGGCGGCATGCGCGCGCAACTGCCGTGGGCGCTCGAAGAAGCCGACCTCGCCTTCTGTCACGCCGGCGGGCTCGGCTGGGACGCCGTGCAGGCGCTCGCGCCGATGGGCGCCCAGGCGGTCGTCTGCGACTCGATCGGCGACCTCGTCAGACTGGTCGCCGCAGCGACCAAGCCAGGCGATCATGTGCTGTGCATGAGCAACGGCGCGTTCGGTGGCGTTCACGAGAAGCTGCTCGAGGCGCTGGCAGCGCGCGCCCACTGACCGCCTGGCGCTCATCGGCGATGCCGGCCGCGATCACGCACCTGCTCTACCTGCACGGCTTTCGCTCATCGCCGCAGTCGATGAAGGCGCAAAAGGTGGCCGCGTGGGTCCGCGACCATCGGCCCGACCTCACCTGGCACTGCCCGCAACTGCCGCCCTCCCCGGCCGCGGCGATGCGCCTGATCGGCGAGGCGATCGCCGGCTGGCCGGTCGAGCGCCTGGCGGTCCTCGGCAGCTCGCTCGGCGGCTTCTACGCCACCGACGTGGCCGAGCGCACCGGCTGCCGTGCGGTGCTGATGAACCCGGCGGTCGACCCCGCGCGCGACCTGCGGAACTACATCGGCGAGACGACCGCCTGGCACAGCGACGACCGCTTCTTCTTCCGCGCTGAATTCATCGACGAGCTGCGGGCGCTGACCTGGCCCGTGCCGTCCCGCCCCGAGCGCTATTTCGCGCTGATCGCTAAGGGCGACGAGGTGCTCGACTGGCGCGAGATGACGGCGCGGTACGCCGGCTGCAAGGTACGCCTCATCGAAGGCAGCGACCATGCGCTGAGCGACTTCGACGAGCACCTGCCGGCACTGATCGCGTTCCTCGGGCTGTGACCGCCGTCCTCGGCAACGGGATTCATCCTCCGTGCCAGTGCGCCAGCGTCCAGATCACCCGCCCCCAGACCTCGACGTTGAACCAGAGCAGGGCCGCGGTGTAGACGCCCCGGCGGAGCGTGCGGGCTCGGGCGAGCCAGACGGGGATGTCGAGCGTGATGAAGAGCACGAACGACAGCACCGAACCCGCGGCCAGCACGCCGCCCAGCACCCCGATGATCCAGCGGAAGACGGTCATGGCGCGGTGAGAGTGACCCGGCTCACACGAACGTCGCCAGGCGTTCGAGAATCAGCACCGCGAAGAACCCGAGCGCCGCGACGACGGTGTAGCGAATGATCCGGAGGCCGAGGAACCTGAACCGCGCCTCGCCCGTGGCGAAGTACATCGCCAGGCAGACGAGGCCGCCGACGAGCAGCAGCACGACGATCCAGCGCGCGATCAACATCCGCAGCCGCTACCAGGCCGGCGCCAGCTCGGCGAGACCGGCAGGGGCCTGGGTGGCATCGTCGAAGCTGACGATCTCGTAGGCGCTCCGGTCGGCGAGCAGCGCGCGCAGGAGCGTGTTGTTGAGCGCATGGCCCGATTTGAACGCGCTGTACGAGGCGAGCAGCGGGTGGCCGGCGAGGTAGAGGTCGCCGATCGCATCGAGCATCTTGTGCTTGACGAACTCGTCGTCGTAGCGAAGGCCCTCGCTGTTGAGCACCTTGTAGTCGTCGAGCACGATGACGTTGTCGAGGCTGCCGCCCCGGCCGAGGCCCCGCGCCCGCATCAGCTCGACGTCCTTGGTGAAGCCGAAGGTTCGGGCCCGGGCGATATCGTGCTTGTAGAGGCCCGAACCCATGTCGAAGACGACGCGCTGGCCGGTCAGACTGACGGCAGGGTGGTCGAACTCGATCTCGAAACTGAGCTTGTAGCCTTCGAACGGGTCGAGTCGCGCCCATTTCAGCGTCAGCCCGGCGCCCTCGCGGACTTCGACCGGTTTGAGCAGGCGCAGGAAGCGTTTGGGCGCCGACTGCAGTTCGATGCCGGCGCTCTGCAGCAAGAACACGAAGGCGGCGGCCGAGCCGTCGAGGACGGGCACTTCCTCGGCGGTGATGTCGATGCGAAGGTTGTCGAGCCCGAGGCCGGAACAGGCGGATAGCAGGTGCTCGATGGTCGCCACCTTGGGCGCGCCGGGATCGCCGCCGGGCGAGATCGTCGTCGCCATCCGGGTGTCGCATACCGAGAACGCAGT
>CAZZWY010000620.1:0-2676 GCA_964657785.1 uncultured Acetobacteraceae bacterium | reverse complement strand
TGCCCGGCCTGACGTTCGGCCGCCATGCCGGGCGTTCAGCGGCTGGCGTCTTCAGCGACTCGCGATCGCCAGCAGTTTTTCCTTCGACAGCACGACGAGCCGGGTCGGCTCGATGCGTACCGCGCCGTCGCGCTCGAATCCCTTGAGCTCCTGATTGACGCGCTGCCGGGACGCGCCGAGCAGCTGCGCCAGATCTTCCTGCGCCAGTTGCAGCCCGATGCGGACCTCCTCGCCGTGCAGGGAGCCGTAGCTGCGCGCCAGCAACAGGATCTGCTTGGCCAGGCGCGAGCCGAGCGGGCGGGTATTGAGGTCTTCCACGACGTCGAACATCAGGCGCAGGCGCCTGCAGTTGAGGCGCAGCAAGGCGTCGTAGAGCTCGACGTGGCGCGCCAGCAGGTCCTTGAAGTCGGCCTTGCGGACCACCAGCAAGGTCGTCGCGCCATGCGCGTTCGAATCGTGCGTGCGGGTCAGGCCGTCGAAGAGGGAGATGTCGCCGAACCACGTCCCGGGCTCGACGTAGGTGAGCGTCACCTGCTTGCCGGAGAGCGATACCGAGCTGACCCGCACCGCGCCCTCAGCCACGCCGCACCATTCCTCCGCCGGGGCGCCGCGGGTCGCGAGCATCGCGCCGTCCGGCAGGCGCCGCACCGTGGAGCGCGAAAGGATGTCGCTGCGCAACTCGGAGGAGAGTGTCGAAAACCAGGAGCCGGCATCGATATGGGTGCGTTCGGCGAGTGTAAGAACGGGGCTGTGCATGGCTGAGTCGCTGACGTGACAGACGCCGGCGGGCCGCCGCTCCATCCCTTCGGAGCGATGGCCGACGCAGGCGGCGGCCTGGGGGCGCCCTATTGTGTCCGACCGGGCGCGGCGGCATGATCGGCTTTCCCTTAGCCGGGGAAGGCCGCGCTCCTCGGACCGCCGCCACCCGATCCGCAGGAGCTTCCGATGAGCACGATCCCCCTCAGAATTCCCAGCCGCAAGAGCGAGGTCAGCCCGGAGGAATGGCAGGTCCGGGTGGATCTGGCCGCGGCGTACCGGCTGGTCGCGGCATTCAAGTGGGACGACCTCGTCTTCACCCATATCAGCGCCCGCATTCCGGGCCGGCACGACCAGTTCCTCATCAACCCGTACGGCCTGATGTTCGAGGAGATCACCGCGTCGAGCCTGATCAAGATCGATGCGCAGGGCAGGAAGGTCGACGAGTCGGAGTACGAGGTCAACCCCGCCGGGTTCACGATCCACAGCGCCATCCATGCGAGTCGCCACGACGCCCTCTGCGTCATGCACACGCACACGCTCAACGGCATCGCCGTCTCGGCGCAGAAGGGCGGGGTGCTGCCGATTTCGCAGCAGTCGATCTTCGTGCTCTCGGGGCTGAGTTATCACGACTACGAAGGCGTCGCGCTCAACGAGGAGGAAAAGCCGCGCCTCGTGAATGACCTCGGCCCCGACAACAGCTACCTGATGCTGCGCAATCACGGCTTGCTGACCGTCGGGTCGACCGTCGCCGATGCGTTCCTCTCGATGTACCTCTTCGAGACCGTCTGCAACATCCAGGTCCGGGCGATGGCGGGCGGCACCGAACTCGTGTCGGTCGACCCCCGCATCATCGCCGGGGCCGGGCACCAGGCCCGCGAGGGCACCCGCGGTGTCGGCGCCGGCGCGCTGACCTGGCCCGGGCTGCTGCGCCGGCTCGACCGGCAGGACCCGAGCTTCCGCACCTGACGCGACCCGAGTTTCGTTCAGCGGCGCCTGCCGTGTGCCGCGTGAATGCGTCACGCGGCCCCGCTTGTTCGGGGGATTGCAAAGCGATCACGTCGGTGGTGCGCATGCTAGAGTGCTTGCGCACCCATCCACGCCGACCGCATGCGCGCAGCTTCGCCCGTTTCCTGTCTGAGCTTTGCCTGCTGCGTGATGGCGTGCGGATCCGCGTACGGCCTCGGGTTCGGTCGGGTCGCGAGCAGCACGCAGCTCGGTCAGCCGCTCAACTTCACGTCGGTCGTGAACCTGGAGGGCGACGAATCGCTGAGCCGCGAGTGCGTCTTCGCCGAGGTGATCGCCGGCGATATCCGGATCGCGCCCGGTTTCGTTCGGGTCGCGCTCGAGACCGGCAGCAGCGAGCGTGAGCGCGTCGTGCGGGTCTCGACGAGCACGCCGATCGACGAGCCGGTCGTCACGGTCAGTGTGAGCCTCGGTTGCGCGTCGCGGACGACGCGGCGATTCGTCGAGTTCGTCGACCCGCCCGGCGTCACCCTCGCGCAGGCCGCGCCGGCGGCGGCCGAGCCGGCCGCGCCGTCGGCACGCAACGACACCGAGACCTCGTCTTCGAGCGGCGTCGCGCCGGCGGAGACCGAGCGGGCGGGCGGGTCGGCTTCGACCGATCGAGCGGGCGGGCAAGGGGCGGCGTCGCGAGGCGCCGGTGTCGTCGCCGCGGCGCCCGCCGGCACTGCCCGTTTCCCCGCATCACCCAACAACCGCCAGGCCGCCGCGGCGCAGCGCAGGCCGCCAGCCGTTCGACAAGCGGCGGCCTCGACCCGCGCAGCGCCCGGCGCCCGGTTGCAGCTCGATGCGCCGTCGGTCGCGGTGGCCGCCAGCCCGGCGGCGTCCGGCCCACCGGCTCCGGCCCCAGCGGTGGCCGACGCGACGGTCGCCGCTGCGTCGGCGTCGGCGTCTGCG
>CAZZWY010000619.1:0-2697 GCA_964657785.1 uncultured Acetobacteraceae bacterium | reverse complement strand
GTGATCGTCTCGCGTCAGATGAACCCGAAGCCCGGCTGACCTCGCCCACCTGAACTGCCTGGGTTCAGGAATGCGGCTCACGGTTCGCGGCGGACACCTTATTCATCGCGCCGTCCGGCGCAGCCCTCACCCGCCGAGCGATTCGAAGCTGATGCTGGCGAGTGCTACATGGTTGCCGCCCCGGCGTTGCGCCTCCGCCAATGCCTTGTTCGCCGCCTCGAGCAGGCTCGGCTCGGTGTGCGCGGTGTGCGGGAAGCTCGCGACGCCCATCGAGACGGTGAAGCCGAAATCCTGGCTGTCCTGCACGATGATTTGCGTCGCACACTGCCGCCGCAGTCCTTCCATGCGGGAATGCGCCGTGGCGAGGCCGACACCCGACAGCAGGATCGCGAAACGCCCCTCGTCGAGTCGGCACGACGCGTCCATCGCCCGGGTGTTGCTGCGCAGCAGCTGGCCGAGCGCCTCCAGCACGAGCCGGGACGCGCCCGACCCGAGCGCTTCGACCGCGTCCGTCGGGGGGTCGATCGCGATCACCACCAACGCGAATTCCCGGTGTTCGCGCGATGACAGGTCGACCTCGCGCCGCAGCTGATCTTCAAAATGGGGATGGCGGTGCAGGCCGGTTTCACGGTCCCGAAGCGTCTCGTCGCGCGGATCGGGGCGAAGCGGCTCGACGGCCACCTGCTGCCGCTCGAGCTGCGCCAGCGCGAGTTGCAACTGCTCCTCGCGACGCTGCGCTGCCGTCGTCTCGAACCAGACGCTCAGCAGATGGCGCGGGGCGCTGCCATCGGCACGCGGCACCGGCGTGCGGGCGACCCCGAAGACGCGCTTGCCGCCCGGGACGTCGAGGCGCACATCGGCCCGCCCGGCCACTTCGTGCGCCAGGCCGGCCTGCTCGGCCGAACGGATGGCGGTGGCCTTTGCGGCATCCATCAGGTCGGCATCGGTCAAACCGGGAAAATCGGGCGCGGCGCGGTCGAACGCTTCGGCCATCGCCGCGCTGACCTGCAGGTACCGGCCGGTCGCGACTTCCTTGACCGACCAGGGCAGGGCCATGCGGTCGAGCGTCTCGAAGAGCGCAGCGGACAGCGCAGCCGGGTCGGCCTGCAACTCGAGCGCGAGGGCCCGCATGGATTCCGTGCGGTCCTCGCGGGTCGGCATGTTCTTGTCGTCGATGACGTCCATGGGTGCGTGCGAGCCGCGGCCTCGGCGGGTGCAAGCCGAGACGACGTGCAAGCCGCATCGTCGCCCGGCGGGGCGGCCCGCCTCCTCGGAAATCGAGCACCCGAATAATAACTTTTTGCGCCCCGGCCGGCAGCTGAACTGGTTCTCCGGCATGGCGCGGATGAGTCAGCGCGGGCCTGAATATTGCGAAGCGGTCCCTCGGGAGAGTCGGCATGTCGATCGCGAGCTACATCAAGGAGATCGGGCGGGGCAAGGAGGGCGCGCGCTCGTTGAGCGAGACCCAGGCCCACGACCTGATGAGCCAGGTGCTCGACGGCACGGTGACCGATCTGGAACTCGGCGCCTTCGCGCTCGCGATGCGCATCAAGGGCGAGTCGGTGGCCGAACTCGCCGGCTTTCTGACGGCCACCCACGAGCGCTGCATCCCCATCCGCCCGACTCGGCCGACCGTCGTGCTCCCTTCCTACAACGGGTCGCGAAAGCTCCCCAACCTGACGGCGCTGCTTGCGCTGCTGCTGTCGCAGGAAGGCGTGCAGGTGCTGGTTCACGGGCCGATGCTGGACGCCGGCCGCATCTGCACCGCCGAGATCTTTCGCGACCTCGGCCTGCCTTTCGCGGCCAGCCCGGACGAGATCGAAAACGCCTGGTCGCGACGCGAGCCGGTCTTCATCGCCACCGAATCGCTCTGCCCGCCGCTGGCGCGTTTGCTGGACGTGCGGCGCGTCGTCGGGCTGCGCAATTCGGGGCACACGATCGCCAAGCTGCTGGGCCCGTGCGAGACGCTCGCATCGATGCGCGTCGTCAACTACACGCATCCTGAATATGCCGCGCTGCTGACGGAGTTCCTCGTTCACACGTCTGCCGACGCGATGCTGCTGCGCGGTACCGAAGGCGAACCTGTCGCCGATCCCCGCCGCGTGCCGCGGCTCGACGTCTTCATCGGCGGCGTCTCGCGCGCCGACCTCGCGCGGCCTGCTCAGGAAGGCGTGCTGACCGAGCTGCCGGTGCTGCCCCGCAACAACGACGCCTCGACCACCGCGCGTTACATCCAGTCGGTCGTGAGCGGCGAAAAGCCGGCGCCGCCGCCGCTCACGCAGCAGGTCGACTGCCTGGTGCGATCGCTGGCGAGCGTCGGCAGCCCGCTCGCGGCGACAATCGCCGAGCCGGACCACGCGTAGCCGCGGGCGCGCCGAAACGGTTCGGCCGTCGAACGGTCGGTACCGTTCGCGTCGCTCGACGTCGCGGGCGTTCGTCGGCGCGGTGCGGTCCCCTCTCTGTGGAGCAGTCAACGTGGAAAGCAAGGGCTTCGATGCCGTCGTCATCGGCGCCGGGGCGGCCGGCCTGCACTGTGCGGGACTCGCCGGGCAGCGGGGCGCCAAGGTGCTGCTGATCGATCATGCGAGCCGGATTGCCGAGAAGATTCGAATTTCGGGTGGCGGCCGCTGCAACTTCACCAACCTCGACGTCGGCGCCGGCAATTTCCTTTCGGCGAATCCGCAGTTCTGCCGGTCC
>CAZZWY010000618.1:0-2697 GCA_964657785.1 uncultured Acetobacteraceae bacterium | reverse complement strand
CAAATGGCGTTCGACGTCGAGCCGTGCCTTGTCCATCGCCTCCAGCGGCCACCGCTCCTTCGGCAGGAACCGCTTCGGAAAGGCGACCGCACTCACCGCCTTGCTGAACTCGAGATCGCAGAGCCGGCTGTGCATCTCGACGAGTGCACGCTCGCGGGCACGGGCCGGCAGCAACGGCGGAAGAGGATGCGTCGCTTCGAGGTAATTGATGATGGCCGTCGACTCGTAGAGCACGAAGTCGTCCTCCACCAGCGTCGGAACGCGCCCGTACGGATTCAGAGCGAGATACGGGGCACCCTTGTGCTCCCCCGCACGCAGGTCGAGCGCAACGCCCTCGTACGGAATCGCCTTTTCCGCCAAGACGACGGTGACGCGACGGGAATAGCTGGACGCCGGCGGCGCATACACATGGATCATCGGGTTCTCCGCGCTCAGGTTCCCATCGCCGCATCGAATTCGCGACGAACCTCGGGCGGCTGGCCTTCGAGGATGAAGAAGTAGTCGCCATCGGGGCTGCGGAAGACGGCGTTCTGCTTCAACCACTGCTCGCGCGACAGGCCGCGCTCCAGCGCGCTGCGCAGGTCCATCGGCCAGGCGATGCACCGGTTCTGCTCGGGGTCGCGGACGATGCAGCTCGGGTCTTCGCCCCTCGCCACCTTGTCCATGTCACGCTCCAGATGCCGCCGCATCATGACGACGCCGCGGTCGCTCGTCGCCAGGTGTTCCTTGCTGCGGTCCATGATCGGGCCCTGGCCCATGCAGGCGAGACTGTCCTGGTTCACCACCCGCTTGACGAGGATCTTGCCGGTGGCGGCGTCGGTCATCGGCGCCCACCAGTGCGGGATGCGCTCCTGCCGGTACGGAACCCTGTCGTTCGGGACGCGCGTGTAGTGCCAGATCACGCTCAACGTGTTCTCGTCGTCGACAGGGATGCGCCACTCGAAATGCTCAGGCACGAAGATGTTCGGCATGATGGCCAAGCGGCCTTCGCGCCAGCGGAAGTCGTCCTCCGACGTGCTCGTCAAGACGCGCTTGTAGCGGTAGCCCCACTCCCATTCGTCGAAGCCGATCTTCGTGTGCGTCGGCGACTTCGCGAGGTTGCCCTTCTGGGCTTGCGACCAATTGGCGTGCAGCCACTCGAAGTGCACCGGGTCCATGCCGTTTTCCTGGCACTGGAGCCAGTTGCACGGGATGTCCGAGAACACGATCTGGACGAAGCAGTTCTCGTAGGTGAAGGGCTCGAAGTTCGGGATGAGGGGTGCCGGCATCGGCCCCATGTAGGCCCAGACCATGCCCGCATGCGCTTGGGCCACATAGTTGTCGAACTTCACCGAGTCCCGAGACTTGTTGATCGGGATCACGGTCGTGTCCTCGAACGGCTGGCTCGTGCATTTGCCGTTCGATTCGAACTTCCACCCGTGGTAGTTGCACCGGATGCCGTGCTCTTCCACGTAGCCGTAGGCGAGGTCGGCGCGTCGGTGCGGGCAGTTGCGCTGCATCAGCCCGTAGTCGCCGCTGAGGTCGCGATAGAGGACCAGATCCTCGCCCATCAAGCGCACTGGCTTGATGTTGCGATCGTCGAATTCGGTGACGGCCGCGACCGGATGCCAATAGCGGCGCAGCAGGTTTCCCATGGGCGTGCCTTTGCCCACGCGCGTCAGTCGGTCGTTCTGTTCAGGGGTCATTTCTTTATAGCCTTTCGGATTTGTCTCTCAGCGGTCGCGTGCAGGTCGGGTGCCGAGTCGCAGAATTCATCCAACGCGGTGAATTGCGTGACGGGGATCGGCTCAATAGCCCGAGCGGCGCCCGGTCGCCGCTGCTTCCGGCGGCGTGATGCCCGTTTCTTCGCGCGCCTGTCGAAGCTGGGCCTGGAATCCTTCGACGACGATGCTCATGTCCATCGCCACCGTGATCATGCGAAAGCCCGATGCCTGCCGGCGTCCGGCGAGCGCAGCATTCGCATGGATGCCCGGGACCACGCCGTGCTGGGCGCAAGCCGTTGCGACGGTTTGCAGCGCCGTGGCGAAGGGTCCGTCGTTGTCGAGTGCGGGGGCTTGCCCATAGGTCAGCGACAGATCGGTCGGGCCGACATAGACGGCGTCGACCCCGGGGACGGCGACGATCGACGCCACGTTGCGCACGGCCTCCGCCGTCTCGACCATCGGGATGCAGATCACGCGTTCGTTGGCCTCGGCCGCGTACCCCCGGCCGTAGGTGATGCCCGCGCGCACGGGGCCGAAGCTGCGCAGGCCGACCGGTGCGTAGCGGCAGGCCGCGACCGCTCGCGCGGCCTCGGCGGCGGTGTTGACCATCGGCACGATCACGCCCAGGGCACCGGCATCCAGGGCCCGGCCGATCAGCGCCGCGTCGTTGCTCGGCACCCGCACGATCGGCGTCGACGGCCCATGGGCGAGCGCCTGCAGCATCGCGACCATGTCGGAGAATTCCATCAGGCCGTGCTGCATGTCGACCACGACATAGTCGTACCCGATCTTGGCCAACGCCTCGACGACAACCGGATCGAGGCGCGTGAAGATGAAGACGCCGAGGGCTGTGCCGCCCTCTCGCCACACCGTTCTGAGATGGTCCGTCATGAGTTATTCGCCCACGTCGAAGCGAACTTCGCCCAGTACGTCGAACACGGCGCTCACGCTGTCGCCCGCCTTGAAGGGGTAGACCTTGATGAACGAACCCGAC
>CAZZWY010000617.1:0-2701 GCA_964657785.1 uncultured Acetobacteraceae bacterium | reverse complement strand
CCTCGCCGACCAACGTCGAGGACGCCTACAAGGCGCTGAAGACCTACCTGATGCTGGCCGAGCGCCAGCGCATGGACCCCGGTCATCTCACCGACCAGATCACGCGCTTCTGGCGGGGCTGGCTCGATGCCAACCGCGGCACCATGCCCCGCGACCAGCTGATGCGCAGCGCCGAGCGCCTGATCTCGTTCACGATGGCGAACCTGCAGGATCCGGCCATGCCGGTCCTGAACGACAACTTCGGTCTCGTCGACCAGACGCGCGAGAACCTGCGCCGCGTGGTCCACGGCACCCCCGCCATCGAACGCGTCTACGGCGAGGTGAAGGCGCGTGCCTCGACGCGCTACGGCGCCTTGACGGTCACCCGCATCGTCGGCGAGAAGTCCCGCAACCTCGTCGCCGGCAGCGCGGTCGTCGCCGGGTCGTTCACCCGCGAAGCCTGGACCGGCTACATCGACAAGGCGTTCAAGGACGCAGCGAACCACGAACTGCAGAGTTCCGACTGGGTGCTCAAGACCTCGAGCCGCGACGACCTTTCGCTGCAGGGCAGCCCCGAGCAGATCCGCAAGGCGCTGACCGACCTGTACAAGGCCGACTACGTGCGCGAATGGCAGCGCTTCATGCAGGGCGTGTCGATCGCTGATTTCGGAAACTTCGACTCGGCCGTCGACAAGATGAACGTCCTCGGCGACAGCGCCGACTCGCCGGTGCGCCGGCTCTTCACGACGCTCTACGAGCAGACGGCGTGGGACAACCCCACGGTCGTCGACGAGCGCCTGGCGAGCACGAAGCGCGGCGCGATCGACTGGTTCAAGCAATCGGTGCTGCGCATGGCGCCTGCTGCGGTCGAGATCAAGCTCGACTCGCCGAACGGCACCGCCGGCGCGCCTGCGGTGCCGATGGGCGCGGTCGGCCGCGAGTTCGCCGCCTTGCCCCGCCTGATGCTCGCCCGCGACGGCGGCGCCACGCTGCTCGACGGCTACCTGCAGAGCCTCTCGAAGATCCGGTCGCGGTTCAACGCGATGAAGAACCAGGGCGATGCCGGGCCCGCGGCGCGCCAGCTGATGGCGGCGACCTTCGAGGGCAACAATTCGGAGCTCGCCGAGGCCTTGAAGTTCGTCGACGAACAGATGCTGACCGGTGCGAGCGACGCCGCCAAAAGCACGCTGAAGCCTTTGCTGGTCCGGCCGCTGATCCAATCCTTCACGGTCCTCATCGGGCCGACGGAAGCCGAGGTCAACCGGCTCTGGTCGGCGCAGGTGCTGCAGCTCTTCCAGCAGAACCTGGCAGGCAAATACCCGTTCGACCCGGCGTCGAGGATCGAGGCCGCGGGCGCCGAGATCGGCCGGGTTTTCGGCCCTGCCGGCGCCGTCGCCAAGTTCACGACCGATGCGCTCGGGCCGTTGGTGACGCGCCGTGGCAACGCGGTCGCGCCGCGGCTTTGGGCCAACCTCGGCGTGCGCCTGCGGCCCGCGTTCGTCGACGGCCTGCCGAACTGGGTCGACGCGCTCGACGGCGCCGCGGCCGCGACGGCTGCGCCCGCGGCGGTGGCCGGCGCCGGGCCGGCCGCACCGGGCGCCGTCCAGTCGACCTTCCAGTTGCTGCCCGAAGGTGCCTCCGGCTTCGTGCAGTACACGGTCGAGATCGACGGCCAGCAGCTCAACTACCGCAATGGCGCGGCCACCTGGCAGAGCTTCGTCTGGCCGAACCCTGGCGGCGCGCCGGGCGTGCGGGTCAGCGGCGTGACGGCCGACGGGCGCACCGTCGAAGTCTTCTCCGCCGCTGGCAGCTACGGCTTCGAGCGCCTGATCGACGCGGCGGCGGTGAAGAAGTTCGCCGGCGGCGTGCGTCAGCTCCGCTGGGGCACCGGGGCCGAGGCCGTCTCGGTGCAATACCGCGCGGTGACCAGCCCCGGGCCGGCGTCGCCCATGGTGGCGTCTGCCGGTGGCGGTGCGAAGAGCGGCCCCTCGGGCCTGCGAGGACTGAAGCTGCCCGAAGTCGTCGCCGGGAGCGAGACGCCGGTCGCAGCCGCCGCTGCTGCCGCCGCGGCATCGGCCGCCGCAACGCAAGGGGCCGAGAAATGAGCCAGCCTTCGCCGGTGTCGCTCACCTACTTCGGCAAGATCGCGTCGCGCGGCGATTTCGTGCGCGGCGCGCAGCAGGGCGCGCTGACCCAGATGCTCGACCAGTGGCTCTCGCAAGGGCTCGAGCGGGTTTCCGCCGATCCGCGCTGGAAGCAGCGCTACGACGGCTTGAGCGCCTGCCGCTTCGCGTTCGTTGGCGCGCGCAGCAAGGTGGCGCTCGCTGGCTACCTCATCCCGAGCGTCGACGCGGCGGGGCGCCGCTTCCCGTTCGTCACCGCCGGATCGTTCGAGGTCCAGGCGCCCCTGCCCTTCATGGCGCTCGCGCCGGTGGCGATGAGCCGCGTCTGGACACGGCTCGAAACCCTCGGCAAGGAGGTTTGCGCCGCCGACGACGCGACGGGCCTGCTCGCCAAACTCACGCAGACCCGCATCGAGATCGACACCCGGCCCGACTCGTACGCGAACAGCTTCGCCGACTTCGTCGACATGCAGACGATCGGATCGCTCGAGGCCTTGTTGCGCGCGTCGCATCCCGGGCTCGACCTGCGTCGCACCCTGCTGGCGCTCGGCCTGCTCCTGCAGCCGGTGCCGGCCAGCGGCGTGTCGCGCCTCGACAAG
>CAZZWY010000616.1:0-2710 GCA_964657785.1 uncultured Acetobacteraceae bacterium | reverse complement strand
AGCCGCGCGTGCGCGAGGGCGTGACGACCGACAACGGCGGCCGGATCATCGATGTGCACGGCCTGGCCATCCGGGACCCGGCCGCGCTCGAAGCCGAAGTGAACCAGTGGCCGGGCGTCGTCTGCGTCGGCATCTTCGCGCGCAACCGGGCCGACGTCTGCCTGCTCGGCGGTGTGCACGGCGTGCGGACGATCGTTTTTCCGGTTCCCGCGGATTCCGCGGAATTGCAGCCCGTCAAAAGCGCGTAACCTCGCGCTTTGTCGATCGTCTCGACGCCTCGCAGGAGCAACGGCTGATGGCCAAACCAAACTATTCGTTCGAAAAGCGCCAGCGCGAGTTGGCCAAGAAGAAGAAAAAGGAAGAAAAGGCCAAGGAGAAGGTCGGTCGCAAGGTCGGGGAGACCGGACCGGACGACAGCGCCGACGCGCAGACCGCCACGGCCGAAGCGCCAGTGCAGGGCCAGCCGGCGCCGTAATTCCTAAACCTTCGACCAGCGTTTCGGCGCATCGGCCGCGGGCGTTGCAAAGCGAGCTTCCTGCCGCTTCGCCCGGCTGATGAAGCGGGCAGGATCGATGGCGTCGATCAGGCTCGCCTCGATCCCCACGGCCGTGCCGGCGACGCTCGCGGCGAGGATCTGGGCGCCGAGCGCCGACCACGTGATGCCGCGCGACCCGAGCGCCGTGAAGACGAAGAGACCGGGCTCGCGTGGCACGAAGCGGGGACGGTCCCACCGGGGCAGCGACGCGCGTTCGCCCCGCAGCACCGAGCGTGCCGGGACCGCGCCGATCACCGGCAGCCGGTCCGCGGTCGCCCAGCGCCAGGCGGTGCGACCGGAAAGAGACGCCGGATCGATGTCGAGCGCCGTGTCGACGAGCCGCGCCAGTCGGGTGAGATTGTCCGCCTGGTCGCTGTGCCGGACCGACGGGTCGCCATCGCCCGGCTGGCTCGTGGCCCCGAAGACGCAGCGCCGCTCCGGCAACGGGATCAGGTACCCCCTTCCGACGACCGGCAGGCGGCAGGCGTCGAGCGGGGCCGGCGGATCGGCCATGACGCTGATCTGCCCGCGAATCTGCTCGAGGGTCCAGGCCGGGGCACCGAGCAGCCGGAGGGCGTCGCCGGCGTTCGCCAGAATCAGCGTCCCGGCGTCGTCAATCGGCGTACCGTGAGCGTCGAGCGCCTGCCAGCGACCCGCGTGGAGACGGATCGCCTCGACCTCGACACCCGTCCGCACCTCGACCTGTCGCCCCGCGCGCTCGACGTAGGAGCGAACGAGGCCGGCCGGATCGACCCAGCCGCCGCCGGGGTAGTGCCACGCCGCGGCGGGCAAGGAAATGCCGGCGAGCGCCGCGGCGGCGGCGGCATCGAGCGCGATGACATGCTGCGGGGGCAGGCCGAGCGCGCCGAGCAGCGCGCGCATCGCCTCCGGAGCGAGCCGGGTCTCGAGGCGCAGCAGGCCGTCGAGCGCACCGGCGACACCGTGCGCGGAGATGGCCGTTCGCACAGCCTGCGTCACGGCGAAGGCCGCGGCGCGGTTGAAGCGGGCGTGCGGGCCGTCCTGCGCATGCACGGTGCCGTGGAAGAGACCGGCCGGGTTGCCCGACGCCTCGGCCGCGAGCGTCGCGCCGCGCTCGAGCAGGGTGCTGCGCCAGCCCCGTTCAGCGAGCGCCCAGGCCGACGACGCCCCGGCCAGGCCGCCGCCGACGATCAGCGCGCGTCGCTCGGCCGCGGCGGGGAGCGGCGGCCTGGCGGGGAGCGTCTTCGGAACGAACGGCGGCCGAAAGCACGCGAGCGTGATGTCGCGCTTGCCGCCCGTGCCGGCGCCGAGGCGCACGTCGAAGCCGGCGGTCACGAGACCGGCGCGAACCGCCTGCGCGGCGGTCCAGGTCGCGAGCGTCGACCCCGGGGCCGCCAGGCGGCCGAGTGCCTTGAGGACCGCAGCGTCCCACATCCGCGGATTGCGTGCGGGCGCGAAGCCGTCGAGGAAGAAGGCGTCGACCGTCACCGCGAGCTCCGGCAACCAGGCCTGCACGTCGCCGAGCGCCAGCAGCAGTTCGACCCGGCCGTCGTCGAAGCTGAGTCGGTGCAGGTCGGGCGTGAGCGGCGGCCAGGCGGCGAGCAGCGCTGCCGCGAGGTCGCCCAGCGCGGCGTCCCGGGCGATTGCACCGAGCGCCTCTCGGGTCAGCGGGTGCTGCTCGATGGAGACGAACGAAAGATGCGCACAACGATCGGGATCGTGTCGCCAGGCGTCCCAGGTGGCGAGGAAGTTGTTGCCGAGCCCGAAACCGGTTTCCAGGATGGTGAAGTGATCGCGCCCACGCCAGCGTTGCGGCAGCTCGTTGCCGCCGAGAAAGACGTGCCGGGCCTGCGCCAGAGCGCCGGCGTGCGGATGGTAGATGTCGGCGTAGGCGGGCGAGAACGGGATGCCGTGGGAGTCCCACTCGATCTGCGCGGGGGCGATCGGCGCCCTTCTCATCGCGAAGACCTCATGCCAATGACTTCATGGCAAGAATCTCATCGCGCTCGACGGTCCAGCCAGTCGAGCAGGCGACCGCGGGCGTCGGTGAGACCGCGGTAGTCGAGCACGGCAGGGCTCATGCTCGCGAGCGCGTCGTGCAGGCGCCGAGCACGCTCCGGCGATGCGATGGCATCCGCCAGCGGCCGGACTTCCACATGGATCGTGAAGAGCGCTTGCCCAAGCGCAACCGGCAAG
>CAZZWY010000615.1:0-2719 GCA_964657785.1 uncultured Acetobacteraceae bacterium | reverse complement strand
AACGCCACCAGGCCCGCATGCTGATAGACACGTTCGGCCTCGTCGGAGAAAAGCACGGCGTCGCCGTCGAAGGCGATGCGAACCTGGTCGGGGTGCGCGCTCGAGGCGCGTGCCGAATGCGGAAAGACGCGTGCTGCCGGCACGCCCGCCGCCAGCGCCGAGCGCACGTCCGCCTCGTTGGCCGACAGGAACAGATGGGCGTTGAGCGGCCGCAGATAGCGCCACGGCGACACCCCGCGCGTGAACACGCCGCGCTGGATCGACAGACCGTAGTGCTGCGCCGAGCGGAAGACGCGCATGCCCGAGACCGGGTCGTTGCGCGACAGGATCACGACCTCGACGCGTTGCCTCGGGTGGTCGGTCGCGTTGAAGGCGAGCAGCTTTTCGACCAGCGAGAAGGCGACCCCGGGCTTGGCCGCCTGGTCCAGCCGGTCGAGCTGGAGCTGCATGTAGGCGCGGTCGTCGGTCGCCTCGAAATGCTGGTTTTCTTCCTCGAAGTCGAAGAGCGCCCGCGAAGAGATCGCGACGACGAGCTGGCCTTCGAGCGAGGTGGGCATCGGTCATGATAAGTCCGCAGGCTGTTGCCGGGCTCGTGGCGCGGGCGCACGCGACTGACACGCTGCTGACACGGGGGCGGGGCACAGTCGCCCTCGAATCTGCCCCCAGGGAGAGATCCGATGGACAAGACGCTCGCCACCGCCAACGCCCTGCAGCGCATGCTGTTGCAAAGTCTCCTGATGCCCTGGCCCGGCCCGGCCCGGGAGCCGGCAGTGCAGGGCTCGCCTGCGCCGACGGTCGACGCCGGCGAAACGCTGCCGATGCACTATCGCAGCGAGGCCTTCGCCGAAGACCTGCTCGAGGGCTACCCGGCCGCGCGATGACGCGGCGTTTGGGGGCGGACCGGTCGGCCGGCTACTGGACGAAGCCGATGGCGCTGCGTCGCTGGCGTGCGTCGGGCAGGTCGCGCGTCTCGATGTGGTCGCGCCGGTCGAGCTTCGCGTTGCCGAACGCCGTCATCCAGGCGCGGCGCATCTCGCGCGGCGCGAGCTCGCCCATCGCGTCGAGTACGTCGGCGCGGGGTTCGGTCTCGAAGCGCTCGCCCCAGCCGTGGTCGGCGCGGATGCCGCGGTAGAGCTTGGCCGCGATGCGGCGGGCGGCGTCGCGGTCGGGCGCCAGCACTTCGTAGACGTTCATGCGGTTCATGATCGGGTCGGGAATCGAGCGCCCGTCGTTCGCGGTCGCGACCCAGATCACCTGACTGGCATCGATGGGCACCTCGGCGAACTCGTCGGTGAAGTTGCCGGCGGTGTCGTGCTCGAGGAGGCTGTAGAGCGCGCCCAGCGGGTCGTACGCATGCTCGCCACCGGCCTTGTCGATCTCGTCGACGACCATGACGGGGTTCGCGTACTGGCCGTCGACCAGTGTTTCGAACACTTTGCCCGGCCGCGCCCCCTTCCACTGACTCGACGCGCCCGAGAGGACCCAGCCCGCCGTCATCGAACTCATCGAGAGAAAACCCATGCCGGTCCCGAGCAGCACCGACAGCTCCCGCGCGAAATGCGTCTTGCCGACACCGGGCGGCCCGAGCAGGAGCAGCGGCGTGATCTCGAGCGCGTCGCGGCTGTCCTCGCAGAGCGCGAGCTGACGCCGGATGTCGTCGAGCACGGCAGCGAAATTGGGGAGTTCGTCGTAGAGATGATCCATCACCGGCAGGCCGGAGGGTTTCACCTGGAAACGTTCCGGGCCCTTCTCGAGCATGCGCTCATAGGTCGAACGCAGCCCTTCGTGTTCCTTCTGCGGCAGCTTGCCGAGCTTGCGCCCCACCTCGTCGACACGATAGAGGCTCCGCATTCGCGCGATCGGGATGCCGGCGCCGAATACGCCCTGCCGATTCGCGGGAAGGGTTGCCAGTGGGTTCGAAGATGTCATGCCCTCAACCTCCGTCAGCTGTGCGCCGGGATCATTCAAGCACAGTTCGCGAGGACGCTCACTGCGGAACAGCCCGGCGATTCCCCCTCACTCCGGTGCAGGTTGCGTGCCAGGCCGTCGCTCGGTCGACCGGTCTCGTGCCGGGCGGGGGGCTGTCACCCTCCCTGCCGGGCAGGGGCCGTCACCTGACCCAGGTGTTGAGCTGGATGATCGGCAGCAGCACCGCCAACACGATCAGCATCACGACCGCCCCCATCGCGACGATCAGCAGCGGCTCGAGGATCGTTGCCATCTGCAGGGCGCGACGCTGCACCTCGGCGCTGAGCTGGCGTGCCGCGCGGTCGAGCATCAGCGGCAGCTGCCCGGTCTGCTCGCCGAGCCGGGAGAACATCGCCAGCAGCCCGGGGAAGCGCTTCTTGCCGGCGAGTGCGGACGCGAGCGGCGCGCCTTCGCGGACCTGCACCAGCGCGTCCATCGCATCGGCTCTCATCGCGCGGTTCGAGAGCGTCTCGGCAGCGGCCTGCAGCGCCTTCAGGATCGGCACGCCCGCACCCGCGAGCATCGCCAGCGTGCCCGCGAAACGGGCGGCGTTGTAGCCGCGTGAAAGCCGGCCGATCAGCGGCAGGTTGAGCCAGCCGGCGTCGAAGCGTTCGCGAAACGGGGCGTTGCGCAGCAGCAGCAGCAAGCCGCCGACGCCGCCCGCGATCAGCAGCGCGACGAGCCAGCCCCATTGGCGCAGAAAGCCGCTCAGCGCGAGCATCGCCACCGTGAGCGCCGGCAACGCGCGCTT
>CAZZWY010000614.1:0-2719 GCA_964657785.1 uncultured Acetobacteraceae bacterium | reverse complement strand
CGCGGAAGGTCGGACGGGTCGGCAACGACCGAGGCGGTGCCGAAGGCCGCCGCGCCGAAGCCGGCGGTGAGCACTGCCACCGCGGCGGAAAATCCGCGGGGGTGGGCAGACACGAGGCGGATCGTCTTGGCGAGGCGGTCGGCGAGCGCGCCTCGAACGAGTAAGACCGTTGGATTCAATTCGGTGCCAGAGCAAGAACGCTCTTCAAATGGAGCCGAGCATCTTCGGCTCGTGCTTTGGTAATCCCTTGGCTGCTGGAGGCTGCCTCTAGAATGCGGCGCCTCCCCTATCGCGTCGGGCCTTCAGCGGCGGGCCCCGACGTGCCGCGCAGTATAGCGGCGCAGTCCTACGCAAGATTCAGGAAACCCGCCGAATGCCACTGGCTTCCCGTCAGACTTCCGACCTCCCGACATCAGCCCCCTCGGACCGCGTTCTCGAGGCGATGCGGATTTCGCAACGAGGCTGCGATGAACTGCTGCCGGAGACCGACTGGCAGGCCAAGCTCCAACGCAGCGAAGCAACCGGCATGCCACTGCGCATCAAGCTCGGGCTCGACCCGACCGCGCCGGACATCCACCTCGGCCATACGGTCGTCCTGAACAAGCTCCGCCAGCTCCAGGATCTCGGTCACTCGGTCATTTTCCTGATCGGCGACTTCACCTCGCTGATCGGCGACCCGTCGGGCCGCAACACCACGCGCCCGCCGCTCACCCGCGAGCAGATCGAGGCCAACGCCGCGACCTACTACCGGCAGGCGAGTCTCGTCCTCGACCCGGCCCGAACCGAGGTTCGCTACAACTCCGAGTGGAGCGACCCGCTCGGTGCGCGCGGCCTGATCGAACTGGCGGCCCGCTATACGGTCGCGCGGATGATGGAGCGCAACGACTTCCACGACCGCTTCGCGGCCGGCACGCCGATCAGCGTGCACGAGTTCCTCTACCCGCTCATGCAGGGCTACGACTCGGTGGCCTTGCGCAGCGACCTCGAACTCGGCGGCACCGATCAGAAATTCAACCTCCTGGTCGGCCGCGCGCTGCAGGCCGAATACGGTCAGGAGCCGCAGTGCATCCTGACGATGCCCTTGCTGGAGGGCCTCGACGGCGTCGAGAAGATGTCCAAGAGCAAGGGCAACTACATCGGCATCGACGAGCCGCCGAACAGCATGTTCGCGAAGCTGCTGTCGATCAGCGACACGCTGATGTGGCGGTACTTCGAGCTCCTGAGCTTTCGCGACGAGCGCGAGATCGCGCGGCTGCGGGGCGAGGTCGAGGGAGGCCGCAATCCCAAAGACGCCAAGGTGCTGCTGGCGCGCGAGATCACCACGCGGTTTCACGACGCCGCGGCCGCCGAGGCGGCCGAGGCCGATTTCAACCTGCGCGCGCGCGGCGGCGTCCCCGAGCAGATCGACGCGGTCAGCCTCGACGGTGCGCCGCTCGGCATCGGCGTGGTGCTCAAGCTGGCGAATCTGGCGCCTTCGACGAGCGAGGCGCTGCGCCTGGTCGACGGGCGGGGCGTGCGGGTCGACGGCAGCGTCGTCGGCGACCGCGGCCTGAAGCTCGGTGCGGGCACCTACGTCGTCCAGGTCGGCAAACGCAAGTTCGCGCGCGTCACGCTTCGTTGACCAGACCGTCGACCGAGCCACGCATGCAGGTCCGCACGCTTCTGAAGTTGTCGATCCTGGTCGCGGTCGTCACGATCGTCGTGAAGTCGCTCGCCTGGTGGCTCAGCGGCTCGGTCGGGCTGCTCTCGGACGCGATGGAGTCGTTCGTCAACCTCGCGTCAGCGATGTTCGCGCTGACGATGGTGGCGATCGCCGAACGTCCCGCCGATGCCGACCATCCCTTCGGTCACACCAAGGCCGAGTACTTCTCGAGCGGTTTCGAGGGCCTGCTGGTCGCCGCGGCGGCCGCGGCGATCCTGTGGGCGGCGGGGCATCGTCTCGCCCACCCGGAGCCGCTGCAGGCGCTCGGCTGGGGGCTCGTGCTCGCCACGGCGAGCTCGCTGTTGAACGCGGCACTCGCGTGGCGAATGATGGCGGCGTCGCGCGAGCACCGGTCGATCGTGCTCGAAGCCGACGCGCGCCATCTCTACACCGATGTGTGGACGTCGGTCGGCGTCGTGCTCGGCCTGCTTTTGGTCGAGGCGACGGGCTGGCTCTGGCTCGACCCGCTGCTGGCGATTCTGGTCGCGATCAACATCCTGCGCGAAGGTGTGCGCCTGACTTGGCGCTCGGTCGACGGCCTGATGGATACGGCGCTCGAGGCCGACATCCGGCAACAGATCGACACCACGCTCGCCCGCTTCACGCACTCGGCCGTGCGCTTCGACCACCTGGTGACGCGCCGCGCCGGTCAGCGCCGCTTTCTCGACATGCACATGCACCTGCCGGCGAGCTGGTCGCTCGGGCGCGCCGCCGCCTTCCGGGCGGATGTCGAGCGGGCGCTGATGAGCGAGATCCCGGGCTTGCGAGCGTCGATCCAGCTCTTGCCGTCCAACGTCGAGGCGCAATTCGAGGAGCCGGGCGAGCAGCCCGCGCCGACATGATGGCGCTGGTGCAGCGCGTGTCGCGCGCCGAGGTCGCGATCGGCGGGCGCACGGTGGGGGCGATCGGCCGCGGGCTGCTCGTGTTCGTGTGCGCGCAACCGGGCGACCCCGACGCGGTCGCCGAGACGGCACGGCTCGCCGCCAACGTCGACGCATCGCTCGAAGCGGTGGAGGA
>CAZZWY010000613.1:0-2724 GCA_964657785.1 uncultured Acetobacteraceae bacterium | reverse complement strand
GACGAACGCCCACTTCAAATTCGACACCGCCATGACGCCGCATTTCCACATGGTCGCCGGTGCCCCCGACCCGGTCGCCCCGTTCAGCCACGCGGTCGAGGCCGACGGCTGGATCTTCGTGACGGGGCAGATGCCGTTCTCCGGCACCTCGATCGACGCGCCCTACCCCGACGGCATCGAGGCGCAGACGCATCAGGTGATGAAGAACCTCCAGACGGTGCTGACCGGCTGCGGCGTCGGCCTGGCACAGGTGGTGTCGGTCCGCATCTACCTCACCGCCTTCGACGACGACTACGCGGCGATGAATGCCGTCTACGCCACCTACTTCGAGCCGGGACGCCGGCCGGCGCGCACCTGCATCGGCGTGACGGGGCTCGCAAAGGGGGCGAGGATCGAGATCGACCTCGTCGCCCGCCGGTAGAGCGCGGACGACCCCGGCGGTAAAATCGGCGACCTGCTCCGGCAGAGCCCCTTCACCGCCCCTGGATGCACCGCCATGTTTCGCTGTCTCGCGGCCACCCCGCTGCCCCGCGCGTCGGCGCGCGTCCTGCCCTGCGGCCACCCCATGACGCCGACCGGGAGCCCGCCATGAGCGCCGCTCGAAAAGTCTTCATCAAGACCTTCGGCTGCCAGATGAACGAGTACGACTCGGGCAAGATGGCCGACGTGCTGCACGCCGCGCAAGGCTACGAGCGCACGGCCGATGTCGAGGCCGCCGACCTGATCCTCTTCAACACCTGCTCGGTGCGCGAAAAGGCCCAGGAGAAGGTGTTCAGCGACCTCGGGCGGGTTCGGCACCTGAAGGAAAAAGGCGTGCTGATCGGCGTGGGCGGTTGTGTGGCGAGCCAGGAGGGCGAGGCGATCGTGGCCCGGGCGCCGTACGTCGACGTGGTGTTCGGCCCGCAGACGCTGCACCGGCTCCCCGCCCTGCTCGAGCGCCAGGCGGCCGAGGGTCGGCCGCAGGTCGACATCAGCTTTCCCGAGATCGAGAAGTTCGACCACCTGCCCCCGGCCCGGGTCGATGGGGCGAGCGCCTTCGTCTCGATCATGGAAGGCTGCTCGAAGTACTGCAGCTATTGCGTCGTGCCCTACACCCGCGGCGAAGAAGTGTCGCGGCCGTTCGACGACGTGCTGGTCGAGGTCGCGCATCTGTCGGAGCAGGGCGTTCGCGAGGTCACGCTGCTGGGCCAGAACGTCAACGCTTACCGCGGCGTCATGGGCGGCACGGCCGACATCGCCGACTTCGCGCTGCTCCTCGAGTACGTCGCCGAGATTCCCGGCATCGAGCGCATTCGCTACACCACGAGCCACCCGAAAGAGTTCAGCCAGCGCCTGATCGAGGCGTACGCGAAGGTGCCCCAGCTCGTCGATCACCTGCACCTGCCGGTTCAGCACGGCAGCGACCGCATCCTGATGGCGATGAAGCGCGGCTACACCGCAATGGAATACAAGAGCACGATCAGGAAGCTCCGCGCCGTGCGGCCCGGGCTCTGCCTCTCGAGCGACTTCATCGTCGGATTTCCAGGCGAGACCGACGCCGATTTCGCGCGGATGATGAAGCTGATCGATGATGTGGGTTTCGACGACAGCTTCAGCTTCGTCTTCAGCCCGCGCCCGGGAACGCCGGCGGCGAACTTCGCCGACGACACGCCGCCGAGCGTGAAGATGACGCGCCTGCATGCACTGCAGCGCGTGATCGGCGAGAGCGCCCGGCGGATCGCCGAATCCCGGCTCGGCACGGTGCAGAAGGTGCTCGTCGAGGGGCCGTCGCGGAAAGACGCCGCGGAGCTGACCGGCCGCACGGAGTGCAACCGCATGGTCAACTTCGCCGGTGCCGCGCACCTCGTGGGGCAGATGATCGACGTCCGGATCACCGGACTCAACGCGCACTCGCTGCGCGGCGACGTGGTGCGAGTGGAGGAGGCCGCGATCGATGCGGAGGCCGGGACCGCAGCCTAGGCGCGCCGCACGAAACCGACCGCCCAGAGCGTCAGCGCGCAGCCGATGACCATCGCCGCGTACGTCGCCATCCGGCCGTCGCGGCCGAACACGATCAACCCGGCGATCAGCACGCCGGCGGACACGCCGGTCGTCCAACGGCAGAGTCGCCACCAGGCGACCCGCTTCAGCTCGATGCGCCACAGCAGCTTCGCCAGCGCCGAGGCGATGGCGCCGATGCCGAGGGCGGGGGCGAAGAAGTTGGCGAGGTGCCAGAAGGCGTCGATCGGCCCCATAGGAAAACCTTCACGGCGCATGCCGGGGGCTAATTTTATAATTCGAGGATGACGGTCTTCGCCCTCGGCCTGAACCACACGACCGCGCCGCTCGACCTGCGCGGCCGCTTCGCGTTCACGCCGGAGCAGCTGACGCCCACCCTGCGCGGCTTCCGGGAACGCCTGCAGCGCGTCGACGAAGTCGCGATCGTCTCCACCTGCAACCGCACCGAGCTCTACGTCGGTGCCGAGCCGGCACTCGTCAAGCCGGCGGTCGACTGGCTCGCCGACGTGGGCCGCGTCTCGACGCAGACGCTGCGCGAGCATGCCTACCTGCTCGAGGACGGCGCCGCGGCCCGCCACGCCTTTCGCGTCGCGAGCGGGCTCGACTCGATGGTGCTCGGCGAGCCGCAGATCCTCGGCCAGCTCAAGCAAGCCGTTCGGGAGGCGGAGACCGCCGGCACCCTGGGGGGCCACCTGCAGCAGATGTTCCAGCGCTCGTTCGCGGTCG
>CAZZWY010000612.1:0-2752 GCA_964657785.1 uncultured Acetobacteraceae bacterium | reverse complement strand
GCCCTCGGCGTTGTAGGCGTCGCTGACGCCGGGGTCGAGCGTCGTCACGTCGGCGAGCCGGGTCGCGCCGGCGTCGCGCAAGGCGCTGGCCGAGAGCACCGTGGCTTGCAGCGGTGTCGAGACGAGCGGGATGTCGCCCCAGCCGGAGACGCTCGCGACCGGCGCCGCGCGGCCGGTCACGGTGATGGGCGCGAGCTGGGTCGAAGGGGGTGCGGATGCGGACGCCGCCGGCGGCGAGGCGGCGGCCGGCGAGGTGTTGCCGGCGGGCGCTTGCGCGGTCGCCGCCTGTGCCGTGGCAGGGCCGTGCGCCGCCGCGAGCGCGGTCAGCAACGACGCCGAAACGCCGAGGTGCGTTCGGGCCGAACGCGAGCGAAAGGTCGAAGGAGTGGTCTTGGAGCGTGCCATCGGGATCCGGTGTCGATGGCAGGTCGGCGAGGGCTTCCGAGCGCGGAAATCGTCCCGGGCGTGCGTCGGCCGTGCTTCCCTGCGCGAGGATTACCTCAATCAGGTTCAAAGGGACTTTCTCAGTCGACCGTCTTCGGGGCAAAGCCCTCGGACGATCAACACCCCCAGCGAATGGGACGCGGAGCACCGCGTCACCGGTGGCGATTATGGCCGAGCCCGAGGGTCGGCGGTTTCGCCGTGGCCGGCGGACCGTGGCGCTCGGTTCAACCCGCGTCTTCTGCCTCGTCCCGCACGCCCAAGCGGCGCTGCAAGCGCGCGCTCGTCGTCGTGTACTCGAGCTGCACCGGCGCGCCGTTCGCGACGCGCTCGGCAATGGCGTAGGCGGCCAGCGTCGCCTCGTGGAAGCCGCAGACGATCAACTTGCGTTTGCCCAGGTAGGTATTGACGTCGCCGACCGCGAAGATGCCGGGCGTCGAGGTCTCGAAACGCGCGGTGTCGACGACGAGCTGCTTGCGCTCGAGCGCCAGGCCCCAGTCGGCGATCGGGCCGAGCTTGGGGTTGAGGCCGGTCAGCCCGAGCACCGCGTCGACCGGCACGCGCTCCACCGTGTCGTCGGGCCGGGTGACCTGCATCGCGACGAGCCGGTCGCCCGCGGCGTCGAAGCCGGTCGGCTGCGCGGCGATGAAGCCGAGCCGGCCGCCGCGTCGGGCTTCGGCGACGCGGGCGAGGGTTGCCGGCTCGGCCTTGAAGTCGTCGCGCCGGTGCATCAGGGTGACGCGCCGGCAAGCGCCGGGCTCGGCGAGCGCGGCGGCGGCTTCGAGCGCGGCATCACCGTCGCCGATGACGAGCACCTGCCGGTCGGCGAAGCGCGCGAGATCACCGGGGTCGACGCGGTAGACGAGTTGATCGCCCTCGAACGCCGCCAGGCCGTCGACCCTCAACCGCCGCGGTTGAAAGGCGCCGACGCCGCCGGCGATCACGACCGCCGCAGCGTCGAAGGCCGTGCCGGCACCGGTCGTCACCGCGAAGCGGCCCGCGCCCGTCGGCACCACGCCGCTCACTTCCTCGCCCAGATGGAAGTCCGCGCCGAAGGGCTCGATCTGCCGCGACAAGCGCGAGACGAGCTCGCGGCCGCTCACGACGGGCGTTCCCGGAATGTCGTAGATCGGCTTGTCGGGGTAGAGCACCGCGCACTGGCCGCCGACGACCGCAAGCGCGTCGACCACCTGCACACGCAGGCCGAGGAGGCCGAGCTCGAAGACCTGGAACAGGCCGACCGGCCCGGCGCCGATGACGACCGCGTCGGTCTCGATCGGCGCGCCCGCCACCGCGGCCATCAGGTGCCGACCGCTACTTGATCAGCTCGGACAGCTTGCCCGTCTTGTCTTTCCAGTCGTCGGCGTCGGGCTGCGGCGACTTCCGCTTGGTGATGCTCGGCCAGCCGCGCGCCAGCTCGGCGTTGAGCGCGATCATGTGCTGCTGGTCGCCCGGCACGTCCTCTTCGGGAACGATCGCGTTGACCGGGCACTCGGGGATGCAGACGGCGCAATCGATGCACTCGTCGGGGTCGATCGTCAGGAAGTTCGGGCCCTCGCGGAAGCAGTCGACGGGGCAGACGTCCACGCAATCGGTGTACTTGCAGCGGATGCACGATTCGAGAACGACATGGGTCATGGTGGGGCTCTGGTTGACGGCGCGACCTCGTTCGAGCGAGGGCGGCGAAGGGATCGATTTTAGGGCTTGGTGGCGGGCGGGCGACAGGTAGGCAAGCCGGCATCGGCCTCTCGGTCATCGCAGGGCTCGCTGGCCACCGCGACCGCGCCGGCGCCTATCGTGACGACCGTCGGGCGGCCGGCGTGCAGCGGGTTGCCGCGCTCGAGTTCGTCGACGCGGTGCTCGCTCGCCCGCGCATCGGGCCAGCCGGCGCGCGAGACGACGCTGCACGGCGTCTCGGGCGGCCAACCGGCAGCGACGAGCTTGCGGGAGAGCGCGGCCAACTGGCGTCCGGCCATGTAGAACACCTCCGTGTCGGCGCGGTGGCCGGCGACGAGGCCCTCGCGCGTCATCGCCGTCGCGAGCGCCACGCTGCGGCCGCTGCCGCGCCGGGTGAGCGGGCGCAACGTGTCGGCGGCGGCGGCGAGGGCGGCGGTCACGCCCGGCACGACCTCGCAGTCGATGCCGGCGGCGGCGAGCGCCTCGAGCTCTTCCTCGAGCCGGCCGAAGACGCTCGGGTCACCGCCCTTCAAGCGCACGACGACGTCGGCGGTCTGCGCATGCTGGACGAGCAACGCATCGATCGTCGCCTGCCCGGCGCTGTCGGCGAAGCCGCGCTTGCCGACATCGATCC
>CAZZWY010000611.1:0-2752 GCA_964657785.1 uncultured Acetobacteraceae bacterium | reverse complement strand
CGAACCCCCGGCGCCGACGATCACCACATCGAACTTGCGCCGGGTGACCGACGCCGTGCCCGCCGACATTTCAGGGATACCCGCTTGCATCTACAGCCTCCAGATCACTTGAATCGCCCAGCCGGCGCAGCCCACCAGCCACACGATGGTGAGCACCTGCACAGTCAGGCGCGCGCCCATCGCCTTCACGTAATCCATCAGCACGTCGCGCACGCCCACCCAGACGTGCACCAGCATCGCGACGATGACGACGAACGTGAGCACCTTCATCCACTGGTGCGAGAAGATCCCCGCCCAGCGGTCGTAGCCCATCTCGCCGGGCAGCAGCACCTGAATGATGACCGCGAGTGTGAAGAGCGCCATCAGCGCCGCCGTGGCTCGCTGCGAGAGCCAGTCGCGGAGCCCGTAATGCGCGCCCGAGAGCGTCCGCTTGGAGCCGAAGTTCTGTGCCATCGCGGCGCCTCAGGAAAGAAAGAGCTTCGCGCCGAGCGCGACCGTCAACGCGAGGCTGATGACGAGCGTTGCGATCGCCGACGACCGGCCGAACTTGAGCGTGACCGCGTGCGTCGCGTCCATCCACAGGTGGCGCAGGCCGGCGACGAAGTGGTGCAGGTACGACCAGATCAGGACAAGCGCGACGAGCTTGAAGAACCATCCCGGCAGAAAGCCCCATCCCGCGGTGAACACCGACGTGAACGAGGCGAAGCTGATTTCCGAGGTGAGGCTGTTATCGAACATCCAGATGACGAACGGCATCAGCACGAACATCACGACGCCGCTGACGCGGTGCAGGATCGAGACCCACCCGGCAGCCGGAAGGCGGTAGCCCGTCGCGTCCCAAAGACGCATGTTGCCGCCGGGTCTCTGTTTTGCAGTCAGCGCCATGTGAGGTCTTTACTCCCGGTGTTATTTCGTTTCGTTGTAAGCAATTTCCAGCCTCCGGAGATTTTATTGCAACGCAGCAGAATCCGCCCGGCGCGGGTCGGCCGGACTTCTCGGGTGGGTTCACGGCGCTCAGCTCAACGCGTTGCGATAGTAGTGCGAGGCGGTGTGATAAAGGCCGCGACGCAATTCGACCGGCCGGTCGCCATAGGTGAGCGACAGCCGCTCGACGCTCAGCAGCGGCGTTTCGCGCGCCACTTCGAGCAGCTCGGCGCTCGACGCATCGGCCGCGACGGCCCGGATCTTTTCCTCGGCACGAATCATCCGCACACCGAACTCGGACTCGAAGAGGCCGTACATCGGCCCCTCGTAACTGCGCAGACGTTCGGTCGTCAGCCCCTTGAAGAGCGACGCCGGCAGCCAGATGTGGTCGAGCACCACCGGCACGCGCTGGAACGAGAGCACCCGGCGCACCAGAACCGCCGCATCGCTCGCGCGCAATTGCAGCGCACGCGCCAGATCGGCCGGCGCCCGCAGCCGCCGACAATCGATGAACCGCCGTTCGAGCGCGGTCGCCTCGCCGCTGTCGGGGGCCAGGCGCAGGAAGCGAAACTTGATGTTTTCCTCGGCATGCGTCGCGACGAACGTGCCCTTGCCCTGCCGCCGGACCAGCAGGTTCTCGGCCGCGAGTTCGTCGATCGCCTTTCGCACCGTGCCCTGGCTCACCTTGAACCGCACCGCGAGCTCCACCTCGCTCGGAATCGCCTCGCCCGGCCGCCATTCGCTCTGCTGCAGGCTCTTTGTCATCAGCGTCTTGATCTGCTGATAGAGCGGGCTGAACGCCGGACCCTCGCTCGTCTCGGGAGCGCTCGCGGCGGCGGGGGTCCCGGGAGATGCGGGCATGGCGAAGGCGGCGCTCGGGCCGCACGGTCGTGGCAGGGTCTTCTAGATGATAGAAGAGTTCCGAAGCGACGAATCCGGCGTCGGGTAGCCTAAACTTCGTGGCCTCCGAGCGTCCGCGCCGCGCTGCGCGTCGCTCGCGAACCCTTCACACCAGCCGGAGTATTCGCATGAGCAAGAAACCCGTTCGCGTCGCAGTCACCGGTGCCGCCGGCCAGATCGGCTACGCCATCCTGTTCCGAATCGCCTCCGGCGAGATGCTCGGCAAGGACCAGCCGGTCGTGCTGTCGCTGCTCGAGGTGCCGATGGAGAAGCCCCAGCAGGCGCTCAAGGGCGTCATGATGGAGCTCGAGGACTGCGCCTTCCCGTTGCTCGTCGGCATGGAAGCGCACGGCGACCCGCTGACTGCGTTCAAGGACGTCGACTACGCGCTCCTGATCGGCTCGCGCCCGCGCGGCCCCGGCATGGAGCGGGCCGAACTGCTGGCCGTCAATGCCGCCATCTTCACAGCCCAGGGCAAGGCGCTGAACGCCGTCGCGAGCCGTGACGTGAAGGTGCTGGTCGTCGGCAACCCGGCCAACACCAACGCCTACATCGCGATGAAGAGCGCCCCGGATCTGCCCCGCAAGAATTTCACCGCGATGCTGCGCCTCGATCACAACCGCGCCGCGAGCCAGATCGCCGCGAAGACCGGCAAGGCCGTCGCCGACATCGAAAGGCTCGCCGTCTGGGGCAACCACTCGCCGACGATGTACGCCGACTACCGCTTCGCGACGATCGACGGCGAAAGCGTCAAGGACATGATCGACGATCAGGTCTGGAACGCCGACACCTTCCTGCCGACCGTCGGCAAGCGCGGCGCGGCGATCATCGCGGCGCGCGGCGTCTCCTCGGCGGCGTCGGCTGCCAACGCTGCGATCGACCACATGCGCGACTGGGCGCTGGGCAGCAACGGCCAATGGGTGACGAT
>CAZZWY010000610.1:0-2753 GCA_964657785.1 uncultured Acetobacteraceae bacterium | reverse complement strand
TGGGTCCGCTTGGCCGGCGTGGCCACGACGCCCGCGGTGGCCGCCGGATCGGGCGTCGTTGCCGGCACCGCGCCCGGCGCCATCCAGACCTGCCCGATGGCGACGCCCTTCAGCTTCTTCTTGCTGCCGTACCAGAGGTTGACGAGCCCGCGCGAGAACACCACCGCCGAGAACATCGAGGTCAGGATGCCGAGGCAGTGAACGACGGCGAAGCCGCGGATCGGTCCGGAGCCGAAGGTCAGCAGCGCGAGGCCCGCGATCAGCGTCGTCACGTTGGAATCGAGAATCGTCGCCCAGGCGCGCTCGTAGCCCATGTTGATCGCCACCTGCGGCGAGGCGCCGCCGCGGAGCTCCTCGCGCACCCGCTCGTTGATGAGCACGTTGGCGTCGATCGCCATGCCGAGGGTGAGCGCGATCGCGGCGATGCCGGGCAGCGAGAGCGTCGCCTGCAGCATCGAGAGCACCGCGATCAGCAGCAGCAGGTTGAAGCCGAGCGCGAGCGTCGAGAACACGCCGAACAGCAGGTAGTAGGCGCACATGAAGAGCGCGATCGCCGTGAAGCCGTAGACGACGCTCTGGAAGCCCTTGACGATGTTGCCGGCACCGAGACTCGGGCCGACGGTGCGCTCCTCGATGATGTCCATCGGCGCGGCGAGCGAGCCGGCGCGCATCAGAAGGGCCGTGTCGTTGGCCTCCTGCGGCGTGCGCATGCCGGAGATGTGGAACTGGTTGCTGAGTTCGGCCTGGATGGTCGGCGCGGTCAGCACCTCGGGCTTGCCTTTTTCGATGAGCAGCACCGCCATCCGGCGATGGATGCCGTCGCGGGTGGCGGCCTTCATCGCGGCGCCGCCCTGGGCGTCGAGCGTCACCCGGACGATCGAACCCGAGCCCTGGCTGTCGAACGCGGCGTCGGCGCCGGTCAGGTTCTGGCCCGTGAAGACGACCTGCTTGCTCAGCAGCAGCGGCTCGGGCCGGCTGTCACGGTTGGAGACGACGAGCTCGGTGCCGACCGGCACGATGCCGCGCTTCGCGTCCTCGATCTTCGCCGGGCTGTAGTCGCGCACGTCGGGGTTCAGCTGCGCCTCCACCATGCGGATCTCGAGCGTCGCGGTGCGGCCGATGATGTCTTTCGCACGTGCCGTGTCCTGAACGCCGGGCAGCTGCACGACGATGCGGTCCGCGCCCTGCTGCTGGATCACCGGTTCGGACACGCCGAGCTCGTTGACCCGGTTGTGCAGCGTCGTGATGTTCTGGGTGATCGCGGCCTCCTGGATGCGCGCCGCGGCGGCCGGCTTGAGCGTGCCGGCGAGGCGCAGATCGGTGCCGTCCTGGCTCGAGGTCCAGGCGAGATCGGGGAGCTGCTCGGTCAGCAGCTTGCTCGCCGCGGTCTGGCTCTCGGCGTCGCGAAACCGGATGACGACGGCGTCGCCCTCGCGGCTGATGCCGGCATGGCGGATGTTCTTGTCGCGCAGGAGGCCCCGGGCGTCGCCGGCGGTCGCGTCGCTTCGCTTGGCGAGCGTCGAGGCCATGTCGACCTGCATCAGGAAGTAGACGCCGCCGCGGAGGTCGAGGCCGAGGTACATCGGCAGCGCGTGCAGGCTGGCCAGCCATTGCGGCGAGCGCGACAGCAGGTTGAGAGCGACGATGTAGCCGGGGTCCGCGGCGTCGGGATTGAGCGCGTGGGCGATGGCATCGCGGGCGACACGTTGCTGGTCGAGGTCGGCGAAGCGCGCCTTGACCGAATTGTTCTCGTACTGAACGAAGTCGGGCTTGAGCCGGGCCGACTGCAGGATCTCCTCGATCCGCGGCACCATCGACGCGTCGACCCTGACCGTCGACTTGCCGCCGCTCACCTGCACCGCCGGCGCCTCGCCGAACAGGTTCGGCAGGGTGTAGACCAAACCCACGAGCAACGCCACGACGAGCAGCGCGTACTTCCAGACGGGATAACGATTCATCGCGGATCCTTCAAATCGCCCCGAGCCGATGCCGGCGCCGTCGGCCCGGAGGCGCCGATGGCCGCACGACGCGGCGCGGCCGGCGTTCGACCTCGACCGCGGTCCCCGCCCAGGCCATTTCCGATGCCTACTTGACGGTGCCCTTCGGCAGCACCTGCACGACCGACGAGCGCTGGGCCTGCACTTCCACGCCTCCGGCGATCTCGACCGACAGGTACGTCTCGCCGATCTTCGTGATCTTGCCGAGGATGCCGCTCGCCATCACGACCTCGTCGCCCTTCGCGAGCGCATCCATCATCGCCTTGGCTTCCTTCTGCCGCTTCATCTGAGGACGGATCATGACGAAGTAGAGCACCGCGAACATGCCGCCGAACAGAACGAGCTGCATCGGGTCGAAGCCGCCGGGGCCGGTGGACGCTGCAGGCGCGGCTTGCGCGAAGGCTTCGGAAATCAGGAACACGGCAAAGGATCCTCGGGTGAACGCTGGGTAAGGCCGGGCAGGTCGCCAGCGGCAAAGCCTGTCGATTGTAAGACGCGCGCCGTCAGACGCCGGCGGGCACCAGACGGAGAAAGGTGATCTCCGACGGTGCGCCGAGGCGCTTCGGCGGGCCCCAGTAGCCGGTGCCGCGGCTGGTGTAGACCCAGAGCCGCCGCAGCCGGTGCAGGCCGGCGGTGAACGGCTGCTGGAAGCGAACGAAATGCACCCAGGGCCAGAACTGCCCGCCGTGGGTATGGCCGGAGAGCTGCAGGTCAAACCCGGCCCGCTCGGCGGCGTCGGCGCTGCGCGGCTGGTGG